>JAOZSZ010000049.1 GCA_029939385.1 Pontiella sp.
ATTTCGGGAGCAAAGCGATTCACCCGGAACTCTTCGAGTAACATCGCAAACTCAATTAATTCATAAGCACTCCCAATATCTTTACATTCGAGAAACTTGTGGTTGAGCTGATTTTGGAAGGGTTCGATCTCGGCTAGTTTACGTAAATCAGCAGGGGCATTATTTCGGATGCGCTGAATACGAATCTGCATGGCCTTTAGATAGCGCGGGTAGCGAGAAAAAACATCTGCAGTCTGAAGAAATCCCGGCCGAAACAAAAAGGCAAGTTGCATTTCCAGATCGTGGTGAGAGTCATATTCACCCGGCAAATTACCGAAAGCACCGGTAATTTTTTCGCGTTGCTCCAGCATGTTTGCAAGAAGTGACGCATTCTCTTCGGCGATTTCATATAGCGTGGTACGCGCTTCTGTCTCGTGCTTTGCAAAAGTGGATTCATCACGAATTTCTATTCGGCCGTCATGAGTAAGGGCCTCATGGATCGTTGTATCGAAAAAGTCGGTCAAAAAATTATCATCAATGGCCGAGGCTGTTAGTTGGATCATCGGAGGAAGTGGTGGGCGTTTCTCGACATATTTTACCTGATCGGCCTGCTGAATACGAAAGAGCTGAATTAGGCCTGTTCGATGCGATGCCGCGGCATCGATTTGACTCAGGAATACTTGACGGCCAACGCCTCCTGCTTTGGCGGTCAAAGCCGGATACCCACGGGTCTTTTTGTGATCTTCGCTAGTAATGAATTCAGGAAGCTTATTTCCCGGCCAGCTTTTTTGCGGAGGAAGTGTCCATTTTGCAAAGGCCAGCTCTGTGCTATTCCGATGGGCAGATAGGCGATATTCGTTTGAAATAGATGAAATCACTCGAATGATTTGATCTCCATCGGTCTCGATTATTTTCATGCGCAAAAAATCAGGAAGAGCCGATTCTTCGAAATCAGAGGCATCGACCGGAAGTTTGTATTCTTTTTGAAGAAAGGACGAGAGTGCTTCTAGCAAACTAATTTCACACCTTCGAAGGTGTGAATTCACACCTTCGAAGGTGTGAATAAATGCTAGGGCGGTGCGGTCGATGGGGGAAATAGTGGTTCGTAAGTTTTTGGATAGGGTACGTAAAAGGCGATTAACCTTTTCTTCTAACCAGCCTGGCACGAGCCAACTGGGTGCTTCATCGGGAAGGAATGCCAATTTGTTTGTTGGACAAATCAGGGCGATACCATCGAGTTCTTCGCCGGGGTCGAAGGTGTAGATAAGCTGAAATTCTTCGTGGTGGAAGGTGAGTTCGTCGGGATAGTCGGCGGGCGTGATGGGTGTGGTTTGGGGGAACATGGCATCGGTCATTCGCATGGCGATGCGGGCGTGGGTTTTTCGGATCCATTGCTCTAGCGTTTTGACGGAATAAACGTCCGCCGGAAGCAGGTGATCAAAGTGGTTAAAGATGGCGGCGTGGTCGAGCAACGCACCGGGCCGGCGAATTTTTTCCTCCAATAAGGCAATGTCGTCGAGCATTCGATGATGGAGTTTTAGCCACCCGCTCCGGGTGGTGAGGTTGCCGGGAACCATCCCTTCGCGGATAAAGATGGATCGAGCTTTTTCGGGATTGATTGGCCCGTAGTGTACGGGGCGTCCGTCGAGTAGGGTAAGGCCTCCGGATACAATGGATTCCTTGGCGTAGACAAATCCTTTGTCTGAACTCCATTCGGGTTTTTTATAGACAGATTTACAAAGGTGAGGGGCGACGTCTTCGAGCCACTCGGGTTTGATTTCAGCCACTATACGTGCATACAGTTTGGTGGTTTCGACCAGCGCAAAAACCATGACCCATTCCGGCGGTTTCTTGAAGAGACCGGAGCCGGGGAAGATGAAAAACTTGCGGTTGCGTGCGGCGGTAAATTCACGATCCTCGCCTTTGAAACCAAGGTTGGCGGGGAGTCCCGCGAGCAGGCTACGGTGGATGAGATCGAATGTAGATGCGGCGTCTTTTTGCGTTGCAGTAGAGCGGCCGGAGGGGGTGGCGTGTGCAATGCGGCTGGAAGCCGCGTCTACGTTGATTTTGTGCAAATCCTTCCAGAGGTTTCGCCACTCCATTACTCGACGATAGTTGATGAAGTTCTTTTTGCAGAGCTTGCGTAGTTTTCCCTGCGATCCGCCGGTGCCGCGTTCGGCTTCAATGAAGTTCCAGAGGTTGAGAATGGTGATGAAATCGGACTTTGGATCCACCCATTGTTGATGAGCTAGATCGGCGGCCTCCGCTTTTTCGGTGGGGCGTTCGCGCACGTCTTGGATCGAAAGGAAGGCCACCAGCACGAGGATTTCCGCTAGCACACCTTCGTCGCGCGCTTGAATGATCATGCGTGCGAGATGCGGGTCGACGGGGAAGCGAGCAATGTCGTGGCCCAGCTTCGTGAGCTTTCGATCTTCATTGATTGCGCCGATGTCTTGCAGGGCCTTGTATCCTTCGCGCACGAGGGTGGGTTGGGGCGGGTCGAGTAGCGGGAATTTTTCAATTGGGGGCAAGCCGAGCAGATCCATTTGCAGGATAACTCCGGCGAGTGAGGTGCGCCGGATTTCGGGATCGGTATATTGTGCGCTGCCGTCGAAGGTGTCCTTGTCGTAGAGATAGATACAGATGCCATCGGTTACGCGTCCGCACCGCCCTCGACGTTGCCGCGCGCTGGCTTGTGAAACCTGTTCGATCTGCAATCCCTGTACCTGCGTGCGCGGATTGAATCGACTTAACCGCACCTGCCCCGAATCGATCACATAATGGATGCCCGGAATGGTGATGGAGGTTTCGGCGACGTTGGTGGCCAGAATAATTCTACGCCGTCCGCCGGTTTTAAAGACGCGTTGCTGTTCGCCCATACTCAATCGTCCAAACAAGGGGAGAACTTCCGTATTTTTCCAGTGCTGGCCTTCCAGTTTTTTTGCGGCATCTCGAATCTCACGCTCGCCCGGAAGAAAAACCAGTACATCGCCCTGATCGTCTACATCCGAGATCCAGCGCATGGCGCGGAGAATATGGTTTGATAGTTCCTCGTCTTTTCCGGGAGGCAGGAAAAAATCTTCCACGGGATAGGTGCGACCTTCCACCTCGATGACGGGGGCGTTGTTGAAGAATTCTGAAAAGCTTTTAGCATCGAGTGTGGCGGAGCTAATAATAATTTTTAGGTCAGGGCGTTGAGTTACCAGGTTTTTAAGGTAGCCCAGTAGGAAATCAATATTCAGGCTACGTTCATGGGCCTCGTCGATGATGAGACAATCGTATTGTTTTAAACGCCGATCGCGCTGGGTTTCTGCCAGCAGAATACCATCGGTCATAAATTTGATGATCGTATCGGCGCAGGTTTGGTTATCGAATCGCACTTGGCAGCCGACTTCTTTGCCATAGTCGGTCTGCATCTCCTCCGCCACACGCCGCGCCATACCCGTCGCTGCCAGTCTGCGCGGTTGGGTGATACCAATCCGCCCGCTTTTTCCCGCGCCGGCTTCCAGTACGATCTTCGGTAGCTGTGTTGTCTTTCCCGATCCGGTGGTGCCACAGACAATCACGATCTGGTTTTCCTCGATCAGCTTTTGAATGTCTTTGCGCTTCTCGGAAATGGGCAGCTTTTCGGGATAATCAATTTTAAGTTGTATTTGAGGCGGTTGCATAGAAGCGGGAAATAACGCCACAGCAGGCAGGGCAGTACAAGGTATATTAAACACGAAGGCTTGAAAGGTGTGAAGGTTGTTAAAATTCGGCTTTGTGAATCGGAGCCTTGATGTTTAAAATCCGCTACAATGAAAAATACGATTTTAAAGAAGGTTTTAAAGGCGCTGGAAACGGAGTTAGCACATTTGAGCGGTGCCGGAGAACAGGCTTCTGCAGGGGCAATGCATAGTGCGCCGTGCGCCGAGAAACAACGCGATACCACGGGGCTTGAGGCCGCCTATCTTGCACATGGTTATTCCATGAAATGTAAAATACTGACTACACAAATCGAAAAAATGAAGGCTTTTGAAATTGAGGATTTTACGGGGCAGGAAGTGGATATTGGCGCACTGGTTGAAGTGGAGATGAATGGTGAAATTGATTGCTACATGTTGCTGCACTGCGGAGGCGGTAGCGAAATCAAGGTCGATGGCCGCCAAGTCACCGTCATCACCCCCGAGTCTCCACTTGGCAAAGCCCTCATGGGAAACATTGAGGCCGGGGTCGTCTTCATCCGCCCCGGTATGGAAGGGATTGTTTTGAGTGTGATCTAATGCTAGCTAAGCCGCCAGACAGGCGGCGACGGAAGAGCAAGGCGGTAAGTTAATATGGGCATATCGATTCATTACAATGGGGTGATTAAGAGCGAGCGGATTGAGTCGCTTTGCGTGGAACTGACGGATATTGCGGAGTCGCTGGGATTTGATGAGTCGGTGCCGGTGGATGATGACGATCGAGGGCTCCGTGGAATTATTCTTCGGCCTGCGTCGGAGATGGAGTCGATTCCGTTTTTATTTGATTCGCAAGGGCGGTTGCATGCGTTGGGCGATTTGATTGCGGGGTGGGATGATTTCCCGGTTTTGAGCGTTGCAGTAAAGACGCAGTTTGCCGGGGAGGCCGACCATATTTGGCTGATTGGTTTGCTTCGCTACATTCAGCGGAAATATATTCCAACCTTGGAAGTGATGGATGAGGGCGGTTATTGGGAAAGCAACGATGCCGCCGAGCTGAAGCGTCGGATCAAAAAGCTTGGCGCAATCATCAAGGGTTTTGGCGGTGCTTTGGAAAATGCGTTTATGGATACGGTGGTCGATAAAAATGATCTGGATGCACTGGCGGATTTTATTGAGCGGGTGGTAAAGGATTTTCGCGATAGGGACGGAGCAGGCTAGAAGCCTGCGGTACGAGACCGTAAGATGCGGGGCCTTCTAAGGCTTGGATGTAACCTTAAAGAGGGTTCATTCCTCGATAACACAGAGCCACTTGGTTGCAATTTGCAGTAGTTTCCTAAGCGATATGTTGCTATAGCAGGGCCTGCTTTTTGAAAAATCTCAGATTTAACATAGGTATTTTTATATGATTACGACTTCAAAGATTACGATGCGCTTCGGGAAAACAGCTCTTTTTGAGGATGTTTCGGTAAAGTTTATTCCCGGCAATCGCTATGGACTGATAGGGGCTAATGGCTCTGGAAAATCTACGTTCATGAAGATTTTGACGGGGCAGTTGGATCAAACCGAGGGCGTGGTTTCAGTAGGCAACAATTGTTCGCTTGGTTATCTTCGGCAGGATCACTCCGCTTTTGATGAACATTCGATTATTGATACCGTTTACAGCGGAAATTCCAAACTTTGGAAATTACATTGTGAACGAGAATATCTTTATTCTAAAGATGAGCTTACCGATGAAGAGAACGATCGTTGTAGTCATATTGAAGAAGAGTTTGGTGATGCTGGCGGCTATACTATGGAATCTGAGGCAGCCACCTTATTGGTTGGTTTGGGGTTTACAGAGGATTTGTTTGAGCAAAGCATGACGGTATTGCAAGGCGGCTTTAAGCTCCGTGTTTTATTGGCTCAGGTTCTTTTTGGGCGGCCGGATATTCTGTTGCTTGATGAGCCGACGAACCATCTAGATATGGAGTCGATCGAGTGGTTGGTTGAATTGCTCAAACGTTATGACGGAACGGTCCTCACGATTTCGCATGACCGCTTTTTTCTTAATCAAGTTTGTACGCATATTGCGGACTTGGATTATCATGAAATTCGGATGTTCCCCGGGAACTATGATGATTTTACCATTGCCAGCCTTGAAGCCCGCTCGCTACAGGAAAAGGCGAATAAGAAGGTCGAAAAACAGGCCCACGATCTGAAAGCCTTTATTTCCCGATTCAGCTCTAATGCCTCAAAAGCAAAGCAGGCGACCTCTCGTAAAAAAACACTCGATAAGCTAGAGATTACCAAGTTTAAGCCGAGTAGCCGAGTTTCTCCATTTATTCGTTTTAATCCTAGAACTCGTTTGGGAGATAAGGTGATTGAAGCCAAGTCGATCTCCAAGTCATATGACGAAGAACTGTTTAGTAACTTTTCTTGTACGATTGGCCCAGAAGAACGCGTAGCGATTATTGGAAAAAATGGAATTGGAAAAAGTACGTTACTGAACATTCTTTGCAATCAAATGCAGAGCGATGATGGAACGCTCAAGCTGGGAGAAACCGTACAAATTGGAATGTTTCCTCAGGATGCATCGGCTCTTTTGAATCCGGCATCTAATGCGCTTGATTGGTTGGGTCGTTTTGCTGAAAGCGGAACCTCTGAGGTTGAGTTACGCTCATTTATGGGACGCATGCTTTTTCGTGGCGAAGACGTTATGAAAAAAGTGGGTGTTCTTAGTGGAGGGGAGAAGGCTCGTCTGATTCTTTCCAAAATGACCATGGAGGGCGGGAATGTATTGGCACTCGATGAACCGACTAACCATCTCGATCTGGAGTCGATTGAAGCGCTTAACTTTGGTCTGTCGCTCTTTAAAAATACGATGATTTTTGTTTCGCACGATCACCGTTTCATCGCGACATTGGCTACTCGAATTCTTGAAATTACTAAAGAGGGTATTATTGACTATCCCGGTACGCTAGATGATTACGAAGCGATGAAAAGAAGTCGGAAGGGGAAATAATGATTAAACATATCGTGATGTGGAAGTTTAAGGAAGAAGTGCTTATGGCCGATAAACTGGAGATGAAACGCCAGTTGGAGTTATTGAAAGGTGAGGTGCCAACCTTACTCAATATTGAAATTGGTTTGGATGTGTCCAAGGGCCCTTTTTCGATGGATATGGTGCTTCATTCCGAGTTTAAAAGCATCCAAGATCTAAAGGCATATGCGAGCCATCCCGCGCATTTAAAAGTGGTCGAATTTGTTAAGCCACTCGTTTGCGAACGCGCCGTTATTGATTGCGAGATTTAATTTAACATTAGGTTTCGCGTTGGAATAACGGCAACCCTACGCCGCGAAAATATAATTCGTTCCATTAGAAAATCCGCGCTTTTTGAGAAAGGTGTGGATTTTTTTACGTGCGCCGCGCTTCCCAACCATCGGGAGAACAAAACAGGTTTCAGGGGCGGGGAGTTTATCGTAGTGAATAACGGGTGTGCCACAGTTAAGGGTGCGCGGTTTTAGGTCGATGTATTGTGTAATACATATTCCATAACGTTCTAAAATCGCAGCTCGTTTACGGGTTATTCTTCCTGCGCCCCAAACAATGATGTTGGGGTGATGTAGATTATTTTTCTCCAACCATTTGGAAAGATATTGAGCTTTGGTTTCATAGAAGGCATCGGTGCTATAGCGTTTGTCGGTACGCGAAAGACGGTTTGGAGGATCATTCCATATGAGGAGTTCTTCGTCCACTTTTCCTGCTTGAACACCCTGGTCCATCCAGCGTAGCCATAGTTCATAATCTTCAGGAAAAGGACCCTCGCGGTACGCACCAAATTCTTCGAATAGTTCGCGGCGAAACATGGTGGAGGGGTGCGCGAAAGGCGATTCGATAAAACGACTAAGCATAATATCGCGCGGTTCCATCAGCGAGTTAATCCAGTCGACGTAGGCGGCATAGCCTGCTTGTTGTTCAGTATTTCCGCCAAATTTAACCCGACACCCGACAATTCCGATGTCTGGAAATGCATCCAGAAATGACGCTTGTTTCTCGATGCGTTCGGGGAGAGAAAAGTCGTCAGCATCCATTCGAGCAATGTAGTTGCCCTTCGCTACTGCCAATCCATCATTGAGTGCAGAAGTAATACCTCGGTGGGAATGGTCGAGTAATTTTATGCCGGATTGTTGACGAAGAAGATCGAGGGTTCCGTCGGTGGACCCATCATTGATGACAATAATTTCTAATGATTTGAAGGTTTGTGCTCGGAGGCTTGTTAAGGCCTCTAAAAGGGTGGCTTCGGCATTGTACACCGGCATAACGACGGAGACACTCACTCGAGTAGCCAGTCGATCGCTTTTTTGGTGTCGGTGAATACTTTTACTAATTGACCTTGATTGAGGGCGACCGTTTCGATAAACGAAAAGTTTTGGGAGTTATCCGAATATATAATAGCGCGACGGAGGTCTTGAAGGCCGTTATTTATTGCATTTTTTGGAAGAGCATAGATTGCATATGTTTCCATATTGACCGTGGCTTGTTGCATATCTAAAAGAATTCTTTTGCAGGGGTGAAGTTTAATTTCCTGCGCTATTTTCTTTTGTAATATGGCGGTTTCCTCTTGATCAACAACACCTGTTATGACTGCGTAAATATAGTCATTTTCTTTGTGGTATGTAATTTTTAGGTTCATTAATTAATCCTCTATTAAAGGTATCGTTAAAGGTGCAGACCGTCAAATTTTTTTAAAAGAAGGCTCTGGGAAGAGGTGAGGTATTAGGGCCTCTTTTACGTGAAATAGGAGTGGAATTCCGGGGGTAAGGTATGGAAGTCGATACCCTCAATCCGGGCTGAAAAGTCGTGAGAGTTTAGTGTATTCCAATAAAGGGTGGTTTGGCCATCCAGTCGACCCGTTCGAAGATCGTGAAGTA
>JAOZSZ010000050.1 GCA_029939385.1 Pontiella sp.
AGTGAGGGCGTGGGGGCGTGGGGCTGGGTGCTAGAGGCTAGTGGCTAGTGGCTAGAAGCTACACCAATTGGCTCGATTAAAAAAGGAAGCTCCAGATGATGGCGAGTGCAATAAAGGATAAGGATTGAAGGCGCTGTTGTGGGGTGCGGGCGTGCACAAAAAAGCGGAGCCAACCCAGATACCAAAAGAATACGGCCCATAAGGGGAGTGCGGTCACTTGTTGATGTGCCCCGGGAAGGTTGGCCAAGGTGTTCACCGTAATGAGCAGGCCCTGAATGAATACTCCGGCGGCATGATTAAAGATTTCGGAGGCGACGGGGAGTAGAATGGAGAGCCACCCGGAGAGGACGACACAGAAGGTGAGCGGAACAACGATCAAGTTGCCGAGGAGGGATACGGGCGAAAAGGATCCAAAAAATAGAGCCGTTATAGGCACCGAAGCAATAAAGGCGGCCACCGAAGTGATGATGAGCGATGCGACATAGGCCCAAACCGTACGCACCCAGCCTTCGCCGCGATGAATGAATCGCTTTGGAACCACGGCAAAAGCCATCACTAAAAAACTGACCACGGTAAAGGAGAAGAGAAAGCCGGCGGAGAGGATTTCTAAGGGGTTTAAAAAGAGGAGCAGCAGAGCGGCAAATGCAATGGCGGTAGGGACGTCGGGCTTGCGATGAAAAAAGGGGGAGAGAAAATAGACGGCGGCCATGGTGAAGGCTCGCAGTGCACTGGATTTCATGCCGGTGGATATGACATAGATTAATAGTAGAGGTAAGAGCCAAATTCCCCAGCGGTCGCGGGAAATACCGAGTGTTTTTAGGCCAATGGTAATCAGCAAACCGAGCATGCCAACATGGAGCCCGGAAATGGCAAAAATATGCAGGGTTCCTGTGCGCATGAACGATTGATATATTTCGGGAGGAATGGCTTTTCGATACCCGAGTAGCAAGGCCTTGAGTACGGCGAGCTGGTCGGGATGATTTTCCATGCCTATAGATAAACGTGCCGCCGCTTTTTCCCGCAACCGCTGTCCAGCGATGATGGGCGAAAAAGCGCAGGGTTCTGATAGAAGGGCCCCATTGTTGGAAGCTATGAGCATGATGGGATCCCCCATTGGGAAGTCGTGCTTACAAAGCTCTCCCCAAAAATGAATCCGCTCTCCCTGATGAAAGGATTCCTCGGGAGAAGCGCCCGAAATACGGATTTGAATGCGGCCGCGCGTCCGTACCCAATCGATCGAGGTTTTTAATCCCTCACAATGGAGCGGGAAAACCCAGGTTCCTCGCCCGCCGGAGCGGTAGGTATAGAACTCGGCCGCGCCTGCTACACGCCCAATGAGCTGCACCTTTTTAAGGGGAAGCTGCGGCTGAATCTGGTTGATCTCAACTTCGGACCCAGCAGAGGCCCCGAGTATAAAACGGCAGGCGGAAACGAGGGCCACAAAACAAAATATCAATCGCCCGGAAGTTTTGGATCGAAAAAATAGAATCGCGAGCACGCCATTAAGAAGGGAGGCTCCGAGCAGGAGATGAAAGGAAAAGAGCCCGCTGGAGGCGGCGAGCATCCCCCCTATTGCACTGAGTGCGACACCGATGAGCGGGCGCCGCAATACTCTGCACGTTTCTAAGTCTATTCGCATACTTTGCGAATATAACAAAGTATTCTTTATAAGTACAAAGCGTTCTGATGCTCAAAATACTAAGGCGCGGCGCACGTCTACTCTGGATTAAAAAGAGAGTGATACGCCATTCGGACTTTATGCTTAAAGCTGGAATAGGTGTAGCGCGCAGCAACGAGCTGTTGCCCTTCGGTGGCAATGGCCTGTGAAAAGAGCGGCTCCTTAATCACACGAAGGAGTCCTTCGGCTATGGATTCTGAATTGGAAAGAACGCGCACGGTAGTTTTTTCGGTGAGCAGTTCGTCGTAGGCTTTGTTGTGAATCGTCACGAGCGGTGCTCCCGCGTGAAGAAGCGTATAGACCTGAGGATGGATGTAGTGATCCCCCCCCTGCGGAAGCAGTAAAATAGCATCCGCAATATTTAATGCAGAAAGAAAGGTTTCAGGTTTCTGGTCCGAAAGAAAGATACACTGATCGATAATATCCAAATTGGTTGCCATCTTTTTGGCCGGGTCGCATCGATTTCCTTTAAAGAAGAAAAGGGTCTCTGGAACCACATCGATCACCTTGCGTACCGCCATGAGTAGCGTGCGAAAGCTAACCGTATCCTTCGGGAGAACACAACAAACCACCACCGAATCCCGCCGCTTCCCGAATGATTTTAATAAATCGGTTTTCCCTATATCCTGCCGTGCATAGAGTGGCTGAACGGGAACGTCCTCTAACTGCAACACCGGAGCCTCTTTCTCCATAGTATGAAGATCCAGGGTGAGCGCAGAGCACGGGGAAAAAATGATTGAAGCACGATCCAAGGCGTTGCGTTCTATCCGTCGATAATGCTTAGAAAAAAGGGTCCTAAATTTAGAAGTTCCCCCCTCTCTTTTACGCGTGAAACATTGAGCGGCATCGTAGACCAGCGGTAGTTTTTTCCAGCGGCTAAGTTGTGTAGCAAAGAATACCGCTTGATCAATCGCATGAATGGCATCGTAAGAACCCCGCCCAACGGCATGAAGGCAACGCCTATAGACCGTAGCACGACAGCAGGGTTTGTCGTCATTCCCACTCAAAACACGGATATATGAATGCGAAGGAAGATGAACGTGCGGAGCCACAAGATCGACGTGATGGCCGGCATCTGCCAAGGCATTGAGCATGGCCACTGTGCGGACACTTTCGCCGCACAATGATACTTCTGCATACGATATGAATAATATATTCATAATCAGGAGAAATTAACCCTATCGCTTCGGCGAGAGCAATTCGCCACTTGAATCTTTTGCACCGGGCATTTCCAATTGTGGCCCAACATCTAATTTTTTACTCCCTGCGGCCTCCGCATCCTGCGCCATCGCTTTGATCCACTCCCGAGATTTATCTCCTGCAATGCGGGTTGTAAAAACTTGAAAGACTCGATCTTCGCGAATGGGGTCGAACTGAGGACTTTTAATCCATCCAAGAATAGAGTTTATCCCAAAAAGCTGTGCCGCGCGGGACAACATTTTAACGGTGTCCTGAGTCTGAAAAAGCTGTGCATCACAAATCGAAATCTGCTTGTAATAACGCTGATTTCGGTAGTCTATTTCTCGTAGTTTATTCAGAACAACCAACGCCTTTTCAAACTGCTGAAGATGCATATAGGCCGCCGCCTGATTTTCTAAGGCCAAAACATCCTTCGGAGTTTGGCTCAATACTTTAGCGTAAGAGAGGACCGCGTCTTTAAAATTTTCCTGGCTATACAAGGCATTCGCCAGATAACGCTGAATATCGACATCAAACATATTCTGATCCAGATACCACTCGGCCATATATTTTACCGCGGCATCATCCCCTAATGCATCCAAACTCTGAATCAAACATTTCTGAACGTCCTGCTTAGAGGGATCAATACTCAATAAACGAATATAAGCATTCACGGCTTCCACATAATTTTCTTGGGTATAATACAACCGACTCAAACGCTCAAGTGCGCCCCTATGCGTGGGATTAAGCCGTAATGCATCCTGACATTGTTCAATCGCCTGATCATAAATATTACGCTGAAGCAAGGTGTCGGCCGAACGCACCAGCCGATCGGCTTTTTTCCATAACTCAACTCGTTCTGCAAATTTTTCACGCGACGTCTGATCCTGAATATCAAAATCTTCAACGAGGACGACTTCCTGCAAAACGGGAGATTGTTTAATGACGTCCATATGATCGAGCCAAACGCTTTCTTCATATAGACCAATTCCTTTCCGAAGCATGAAAAATGTAATCCCCAATACTAGGATCATAACCCCCACTTTTAGAATGGCGAGGAGTGCTAATTTCTCGCGAGGATCCATCTTTTCCTCTCGCCGTCCACCCAGAATGGCCTGATGCCGGTCGGTTTTACGCACACGCTGAGAATTCGAAAGTCCTGTATCATCATTAAGCGGCGCTTCGGTCGGATTAGAGGTATAAAACTCACTCCCCGAAGGGAGACGTTCAAACCCGCCCCCGTCACGCTTCGACCTATTTTTGTTCTTTTTTATCATACCTTTTAACTATTTGGTTATCTAGCAACCGCCATGAACACGCTTTCATTAACAAAAGATTGCAGTATTATTCGCGGGAGGTTAAGTGTCAAGTGTTGCTCTAGAAAGGTAAAATCAAATTTGAGAGATAGAATATGGTGGAATTTATCGTATTATTTATAACGGCACTGATTCTTATAGGAATTCCATTAGGGATTCTGGCCTTAATTAATGGGCTACGAAAACAGCAACCGGGTTGCGCTGGAAACCATGACTGCGTGGTTTTCAACGGGGAGCGAATCACATGCCCATCGTGCGACTTACGCGAACACCAGGCCGCCTCACTCGCGAACAAAAAGTAGACATCCCTCCTTCTGTTTCAAGGAAGCGATTCTTCGGTTGCTTCCTTCTCTATTGCACAACATTTTTGGCAGACCCCAAAGACGACGATCCGATGCGTCCGTTCTTTAAAGTTATGTTTTTTGCACGCATCCGCAATGTGTTGCACAATCCCTTCTTCCATAAATTCAATAAATTCACCGCAAACATCGCAAATCATATGCTCATGTTTGGGATGATTAAACGTATGCTCATAATGCGCGTGCACATCCGTATCGCGAATCACCCGCACAAATCCAGCCTCTTCCATTAAGGCCAACGTACGATAAACCGTTCCACGGCTAACATGATTCGGCCCACTCGAAAGCTGAGTCGCCAGATCGTCTGCACAAAAATGGTCATGGCGGGAAAAGACCTGAGTCAGCACAATCCGGCGGGCCTGCGTGACCCGGGCCTGTTTATTCTTAAGAAAAGCTACAAATAACGGCCATGCTTCAGCAACGGACTCCCGTACCTCTTTTTCAAAATCCTGTTCTTCACCCATATGATTCATAGTCGCGCCGCATCCTTTGTTTAAATTGAATCTACGTATAAACAAGTATATGCCGTATATTTGTGCCTGCAATCAAGAATTTTGCTGTTATATTCCGCTGTTTTATTCGAGAAAATATAGAAATAAACTAAGGAGAATGATCATGGCACACGTAATTTCAAGCGAATGTATTTCCTGCGGCGCATGCGAACCCACCTGCCCGGTGGAAGCCATCACCCAAGGAGACGACCAGTTTGTAATCAATGCAAAAACTTGCACCGATTGCGGCGCATGCGTTGACTCCTGCCCCGTCGATGCTATTTCGGCAAGCTAGGCAGAAGCCATACATACACGAAAAGAAGCGGCTCTTGAGCCGCTTCTTTTTTGTATATACGATCCATAAAAAAGGGACGGCATCCCCCCGTCCCTTGTCATTTTTCAGCCTTAAAGAATCCTAATAGCGATAATGCTCAGGCTTGAAGGGGCCATACTGGGGGATCCCCAAATATTTCGCCTGCTTCTTCGATAACGTCTCGAGTTTAACTCCAATCTTTTCAAGATGAAGACGGGCGACCTCTTCATCCAAAATCTTCGGTAACGTATAAACTCCAATCGGATACTTGCCCGGATTGCAATAGAGCTCCATCTGAGCGAGCACCTGATTCGTGAAACTATTACTCATTACAAAACTCGGATGCCCCGTGGCACAACCCAAATTCACCAGGCGACCTTCCGCGAGAAGAAGAATACTGCTTCCATTCGGATACGTAATCATATCAACCTGAGGCTTAATATTGGTCCACTTATATTTCCGCATCTTTTCCACCTGAATCTCGGAATCAAAGTGGCCAATATTACAGACGATCGCCATATCCTTCATCTTTTTCATATAGCGTTCGGTGATCACATCACAACAACCGGTGGTACTCACAAACACATCGCCGATCAGACAGGCATCCTCCATGTTCATCACTTCATAGCCTTCCATCGCGGCCTGCAATGCGCAAATTGGATCGATCTCCGTAATCACCACACGAGCACCTTGTCCCTGTAGGGATTGAGCAGAACCCTTACCCACATCACCATACCCCGCCACTACGGCTATTTTGCCGGAGAGCATCACATCGGTCGCACGCATAATGCTATCCACGAGGGAGTGGCGACATCCATAGAGATTATCAAATTTTGATTTAGTGACCGAATCATTCACATTAAAGGCGGGAAAGAGGAGTTCTCCTTTCGCCGCTAGTTGATAAAGGCGATGAACGCCCGTCGTGGTTTCTTCGCTAACCCCCATAATATTCTTTGCGATGCGCGAAAAACGGGTCGGGTCTTTTTTAAGTGCTTTCTTCAGCTGAGCAAAAAGAACGCCCTCCTCGATGCTCTCTGGTTTCCGGTCCAAGACGGCTGGATTTTTTTCGGCCTTCACGCCCAACTGAACAAACATGGTGGCATCGCCACCATCGTCAAGAATCAGGTTGGGGCCCGTTCCATTGCCCCAGTCAAGAATACGATCCGTATATTCCCAATATTCCTTAAGCGATTCGCCTTTGACTGCAAATACCGGAGTGCCGGTCTTCGCAATAGCCGCGGCCGCGTGATCTTGTGTCGAAAAAATATTACAGCTTGCCCAACGGACCTTTGCACCGAGAATCTGCAAGGTTTCAATCAACATGGCGGTTTGAATGGTCATGTGCAACGACCCCGTGATCCGTGCGCCTTTGAGCGGCTTTTCTTTCCCATATTTTTCGCGTAGCGCCATCAGCCCCGGCATTTCATATTCTGCCAGAGCCATCTCCTTTCGGCCAAATTCAGCTAACGAGAGATCCGCAATCACATAGTCTTTTACTTTTTTCTTTGTCGTCTTCTTTTTTCCAGCCATTAGAAACTCCTTTATTTTTAAATTATTCCTTAGTCCCCACGACCATTAAAACAGAAAGATCAGGGGTTGAGCCCGATAATGAATCCAGGACCAAGGGCTTAAGTCCTGCATTCTGAAACCATTCACGAATTTCAAGAGGATCAAAACCCAGCCATTGATCGGCCCATTCCTCTCTTGCCCATTCATGCTCATGCCGAACAAGATCGAGAATGATCAATTGCCCGCCGAGTTTTAATCCATGTGCCGCCGAACGAATGACCTCCTCTGGATTCGAAGCATGGTGTAGCGCTTGGCTTAGAAAGATGGCATCAAACCGTTCGGCCTCCAGATCAAGATTTTCAAGAAGGCCAACCTGACACATCAATCGATCCGCAACGCCCTGCTCTAGTGCCTTCTCTTTAACCAATCGAAGCATTTTCTCCGACTGATCGAAGGCCACCACACGGGCCGCAAAACGAGCCAGCAAAAGAGAGAGAAACCCTTCTCCACAACCTAAATCCGCCACCGTTTTCCCAGAGAATCCAGCCGCAAGTCCCGCGGCTAACGCCTGCCATCCCCCACCGGGCTCGGTTAAGGAACCATAGCGCCCAGCAATCTCATCAAAAAATTTCCGGCTCTTTTTACGCCGAAGATCCAGCACTCGCTCCACCGATGCCGCATCGCGATTCGCCACGGAGATCTCTTTCAACCGATCATTGAGAATTTGTGCAAAGGCGGCATCACGAAAAAGTAAACCCCGGTTGTAATAAACGGAAGTGCCATCGCGCCGCGAGGCCACCAGACCGGCTTCACGCATGGGCTTCAAATGGCGACTTACAGTTGATTGCGGCATTCCCAAAGCCTGAACAAGCTCCGCAACGGAAAGTTCAGCCTGATCGACCGCCCGTAAAATCCGTAATCGTCCCTCATCTGCAAGGGCTTTAAAAATATCAAGAATATCACTCATTATCCATATATCCGAATTTCCGGATAAAAGGCTATTTCTCCCACCCTGTCAACGTTCTTGAATGGAAATCGAAGCTTTGCACTTGTTTTTACCCCCACAACCCACAACCCTGTTCGTCTTATCTACATGCAAGGTTTGCTTTATGAAAATACTTAATCATGCGCTTTCAATCGGTTCGATTTGGGGAATTCCCATTCGATTACATATTTCGCTATTGATCGTCATCGCCTTACTTTCCATATTTTCCGGAGCGGGGCTACTCACCATCCTGATTTTAGCCGTTGGAATCTTTGGAAGTGTGGCCTTGCACGAATTGGGGCATTCCATGGTGGCCCGTGCGAAAGGGGGATATATTCACGAAATTGTTCTCTATCCAATTGGGGGCGCTGCAAAAATATCCAACCTTCCCAAACGGCCATTAGATGAAATTATGGTCGCTCTAGCGGGCCCTGCGGTCAGCTTAATCCTAGCTTTGATCTTCAGCCAAATCGAACGGCTTGCCTTTCTGGGTTATTTGAATAAGATGCTGTTTCTCTTTAATCTCCTTCCCGTTTTCCCGATGGATGGAGGGCGCGTTCTCCGCGCCATTCTAACCATCAAAAAAGGGCGACTCGAAGCCACCCGTACCGCCGCAACCATTGGGAAATATTTCTGTGGTCTGTTTGTTTGGATTGGGCTATTCGGTCTGCCGCTCCGATTTTTAGGCTTCATCGGCCCCTTCGAGC
>JAOZSZ010000051.1 GCA_029939385.1 Pontiella sp.
CGGGATTCAGAGAGGTAAGAGGGTCTTGGAAGATCATGGCAATTTTCCGACCCCGGATCTTGAGCATATTAACCGTGGGCTCTTTTAAAATGTCAAAGCACTCGGTCCCGTTGTTATAAATAATTTCGCCTTCGGGGGAGTCGCCCGCGGGTTTTGGCAATAAGCGCATGATCGAAAGGGAGGTTACGCTTTTTCCGCAACCGGATTCTCCTACGAGGCCCAGCGTTTTTCCCTTTTCGAGGGAAAAGGTAACGCCGTCGAGCGCACGCGCTATGCCTTGGTCGGTTTGGAAGGTGGTGACTAGATTTTTTACGGTAAGAATTTTCATGATGCTACTCCGCAGATTTAGGCCGATATTTATCATAGATTCGGAGGCTTTTCGGGAAGGTCTCTCCCGTTTTCATGGCACGGAGGGTCTCTTTCTTCATCTCTTCATCAATCCAGAACAGGCCATAATCAAAAAGAGTTTCGCTGGATTGAAATTCCGCCCGAGAAGGAATCTGGAGCCATCGCCATGAAATGCTTCGATTGAAGGGGGTATAATAGGTTGGGATCGCACAACAGGCTTCATGAATCCGTAACTGTATTTTTTGGGCAAGTAGCTTCCGTTTTTCAATACGGTTGCTGTTGCGATAGATCTCGATGAGGTGGTCCACTTCGGGATCGGCAAAGTTACAGAAGTTATTGTTGTTGGGTATTCCGGCGCCATCGCTGTGGTATGACCCGTAGTAAGTTGGCCCCACAAGATAGTGTCTCGGGCTCCAGCCATGCCAAACGAGTTCGTGTTTTTTGTCCTGCACAAATTTAAAGACCGTATTGGTGTCGTAAGTGTCGGGTTTGAGTTCGATGCCTGCCTTGGCGGCTTCTTCCTTAAGGACCATAATCATCTCTTTTTCTTCGGGGTAGAAATAGAGGAGTTTAATGGTGAGGCGTTGGCCGTCCTTGATTCGAATCCCATCGGATCCTACTTGAGTCCACCCGGACCGTTCCAAGTACTCGATGGATTTTTCAATATCGAAGGGATAGGCTTTTAAGCTGAGGTTGGAATAGTCTCTATATCCGGTACTAATGCTGTTGGCTTGGCAGGCATCTCCGAGCATGGCCAGATCAATCATTTTCTGAATATTTAGCGCATGGGCAATGCCGAGGCGGACGTTTTTGTCCTTTAAAATTTCAGTTTCTAAGTTCATGGACAAGAGGCGGCTCGGACGAGGAATATCATTCCAAAGCCAGATTTTTTGGAGATATCCTTTTTTATATTGGGGAAGATCGGCCGCTTTTTTATACCAGTATTCCGCAAGGGTCAGCCCGAACGAATCAATCTTAGCTTGCTTAAAATATTCATATGCAATTTCTAATTTGGAGATGAGGCGGAATCGGATGAAGTCAGGATTATAACGTTGAGAATAGAATTTGTGGTCGTTGGCCCACCAATGGTTGGAGCGTTTCAGTAGAATCCATTTACCATGTATAAACTTAGAGATTTGATAAGGGCCTGTATTGGGCTTGGCTCTCCAGTTGAAGGTCTTATTCCATTTTGGTGCCACATCGTCGACGGTGACCATATATTCTTTTTTGGCTTGTTCTGGGGTTAGGGTTAGAGTGGCGAGCTGGGTTTTATAATCGTCATAGCGCAGATGGATGGTTTTAAGTTGGCGGATCGCTTGGGAGGGATCAACGCCGCCGTTGGGGTCGTCAAGTAGGTCGGAAAGCTGAATGGCTTCGGCCAGGGTATTTACCACTTCAGAGAGCAGGTGTTCTGAATCAACGGAGAGCGGGGCGGGATTCGGTTCTGGTTGAGGAAGAGAGGTGTTTAAAAGGCTCTCGATTCCAACGAGGAAGATTTCAAGGGAATCTAACTGCTCTTTAATTTGGAAATATTTTAATTCATCCGGAATGGGCTGGTTGTTATTTTTAAGGGTATAGAAGGCGGTCTTGCCGCGGAAGGTATGTTCTTTTCTTAGGAAGTTTCCGTAGAAATGATAGGGAACGGGGCCAATGATGGATGAGAGAACAATGTCGGGCTTACGTTTGGGGAGGCGAATTGCGATAGTGTGGTCGTCAAATTTAAGAAGGCTCTCTATATGTTCCGTGAAATAGTTATTGCTCCATGGGTCAATAATTCCCGGCGCTCGGCAGAGGGAAACCGTGCAAATATAGTCATCAGCGGTCACGGGAACCCCGTCCGACCAGCGGGCCGCAGGGTTCAGTCGGTAGTAAACCGTTCGCTGGTCGGGGCCAATGGCCCACTCGGTGGCGAGTGCGGGGGTAAATGCATCCGTGGAGGGGTGTATATCGATCAGATTCATATCGTTGGCATCTAAAACGGATCGAAACTGGGTATTCGCATTCAGTCCCTTTTGTCGAAGGGTTTGAGGAAAGGTGGAGATGAAGGAATTTAATGTTCCACCCTGCTTAGCATTCGGATCTGCAAAAGGTTTTTGGTCGCCACCATCTTGCCAAATTAGGCCTTCAGGAATTTTTTCTTCCGTAACAGGGAAGGGCTTGAGGGGCTCTTTATGCCCATGAAAAGTGAGCGTAAATTTTTCTTCAATGGAGCAGGGGAGATATTCGTATTCGCAGTTCTCTACGATCAGAAACCCCGCCTTACTTGCGGCGATAGAAAAAATTGTTATGACGATCAGCGAGAAGAGTACGCCAAGATAGATTAGCCATTTGGTCATTGCAGGGGGCTCTCCGAATTATTCATATTTTGTGAATTTTTTAGGGTCAAACGCCTCTCGGATCGCTTCCCCGATGAGATTGACCAGAAATAGAACCAGAATCATGGCTCCAACGACGGAGGCGACAATCCATGGTGCATCCATGTTTTCGGTCCCCATTTTCATTAATTCGCCCCAGCTTGGTGTTCCAGGCGGAAGGCCGAATCCCAAGAAGTCCAGCGAGGTCAGCCCGATGATTGCACCCGAAATAGAGAAAGGAATGAAGGTGACGAGCAATGAGATGGTGCTGGGAATGATATGCACAAAGATGATTCGTGCATTCGAGGCGCCGAGCGAGCGGGCGGCCATGATATAGTCGCGCTCTTTTTCGCGATAGGTTGCGGTACGCATTTGCCACGTTGCGCCCATCCATCCAAAGAGGACCATGAGGCCGAGTAAAAGGCCGAAGCTTCTGCCGTAGATGGTGCTGGCAATCATGATTACATAGATAAAGGGGACCCGAGAAAGAATCTCAATCACGCGTTGTCCCAAAAGATCAATCCATTTGCCAAAGTAGCCCATGGCGCAGCCGACGCTCACCCCAATGCCATAATTAAAAACCATTAAGATGAGAGAAAAGAGGATGGCAATTCGGTAGCCGAAGACCAGACGCGCAAAAATATCGCGACCAATCTTGTCGGTTCCCAGATAGTGCTTCGTCGAGGCGTTGGGGGGCAGCGGATGAAAGGCGTTTTTGAAAAGCTGAGAAACCGCCTGTTCTTCTGCCTGCTGCAGCTCTTTCCTCTTTTTTTCAAGGACGACGGAGTCAGTTGTTTCTTGTTGGAGTGCCGTCAACTCGGTCGCAAGCTGGTTCTTCAGCACCAATTCCTTGGAGCGAAGAGCCTTCATGTCGATGGGGTCCGTCTCTTTGGCACTGTAAGGAACGAGGGGCATTAAAATCCAGTTGGCAGAGCCTTCGGCCGCCCATTTGGATTTTAGCTCCCGATAGTTCGCTTCATACGTATAGGATTCGCCAAAGTCCTTTCCTTTGAACTGTTTATTGATTCCGGGAATGCTTCGAAAAACAGGAAAGGAGGATCTCCCTTCATAATGAACAATGAGCGCTTTATTGTTGATGAATAATTCGCCTACAAATGAAAGCAAGGTCAACGAAAGCAGAATCCAAAAACTATAATAGCCCCGTTTGATGGATTTGAATCGGGTCAGTCGCATTTGAGCGATTGGACTAAGTTTGATTCGTTTCATATTCGTTTTATTCCAGGGTTGAAAGGGCGCGTCTATTATCCAAATTTCACTCGAGGATCCACCGCCGCCACGCAGAGATCTGAAAGAATATTACCGAGTAATTGCAGGATGGCACTGACGGCGAGCACGCCCATTACCACGGGATAATCCTTATTTAGTGCGGCCGTGAAACCCAGCATACCGATCCCATCGATATTAAAAATAGATTCGATTAAAAACGATCCACCAACCAATAGGCTAATCTGGTTCCCGAAGGTTGTGGCAATTGGAACCAAGCTATTGTCGAGGGCGTGTTTAAAGATGGCGCGCTTATATGAAACACCCTTTGCCAGCGCGGTTCGGACATAGTCCGCCGACATTTGCTCCATCAGCTGGTTTTTCATTAACATGGTCATGAAGGCAAAGCTGCCAATTAGATAGCAACACAAAGGTAAAATGGCATGTTTGATTAGATCGCCCACTCGTGCCAAAAAGCTTAAGTCTGCAAAGTTTTCGCTAACAAAGCCTCCCAACGGGAGTAATTGCCAGGTGGAGGCCACAAACACCACCAGCAAAGCGCCCAGCGCATATCCCGGAATTGCATAACCAAAATAAACCATAAGGGAGCTTATATTATCAAAAAATCCGCGGTGATGGACGGCTTTGGCCAAGCCAAGCGGGATACATATGGCATAAATTATAAACATAGAGATGAGACCAAAAAAGATTGAAATCGGCATCTTACTGACAATCAGTTTTGTCACATTCACGCCATAAACATTAGACTCTCCAAAATCTAGCCGCAGCATATTGGTAACCCAGCGGCCATAGTCCGCCAAAATATTGGTTGAGATCCCGTACTCCTTCATCAGGCGGGCTTCTTCTTCTGGGGTCAGCGCTTCGTCGGTATCGGCTTGTCCGGCCGATGCGGAGGTATCGGCCCCGATGCTTCCGCCTTGTTGCATTTGTTGCATTTTGGCTTGGCGAGCCTGCTCGATAGGGCCTCCCGGAGCCGCGCGCATAGTAAAAAATACCACAAACGTAATCCCGATAAAGGTCGGAATCATCAATAATAGCCTTCGAATAAAATATGCGGTCATTTAACTTCCCCGGTAGCTTTCACGATCCATCTTCTCATGGGTATGAAGTACAACACTATAGCAGACCGCTAGGGCTGCGGAACAAATATCGTAAAGAAAGACCTTTCCTTTTTATGCCGCGCCAAGGGGAAGAAAACAAAACGAGACTTACTGTTTGTACGGCTCTTCCCATTGCAATTTTGGATCTTCACGAGTGGTGGCCCACTGATAGCGCTCGATCTTCTCTTTTAGGCTCTTATCAATCTTCTTATCGACCGGATAAAACTCGGCATTAAGGATTCGATCGAGAAGCACCTGCGTGATTTCTGAATTCACCTTTAACGCTCGCGAAGAGGTAAATTCTTTTCGGTCGTTAGGCGTATGGATTTGGGCCGACGCCGTTCCGCCAAAGCGCGCCACGTTTAGCGAGGGAACTTCTAGCGTTGAAAACGGCATGCAGTCACTGCTGTAAATATCAACCGAATGCGTTGCAAAGAGACCCTGTTCGCGAAGGATTCCCTCGGAATAACCGCGCAACTCATGGCTCCCCAGTACGGTGACAATATTTTGACCCAGCGCATCGCCAGCGACATCCACATTTATGACGAGCCGCCCCCGCTCCTGAATCATTTTCTCATTGGCTTTCACATAAGCCTGGCTTCCGTTCAGTCCCAGTTCTTCTCCGGAAAAAAAGATCGCCGTGAGATCGCGTTTTGGCGGAGAGGCTTGGAAATGTTTTAGCTGATCAAGAATAACCGCGGTTCCCCCCGAATTATCACAGGCACTTGGCGAGCGCGAAACCGTATCATAATGCCCGACGAGATAGGTGAGGTGTTGGTCGGGTTGGGTTCCTTTTAGTTCAACCACAATGTTATGGGCCGTTGCCATCTGTGGCGTTTGCTTAATCACCATTCGGCAGGATTGGCCGGCAAGCTCGGGCAAGATAAGGGCATCGTCGTGCTTGATAGTCGCGCCGGGGATAATATTTTTCCCAAAATCGCGCTGATGATGAGCACGGCTATCAGCCTCTTTAAGAGGAGCACCAATGCAAATAAAGCCCTTGATCTCATTCTCTTTCAACAGTTTTGCCATTTCGCGAGTTCCGCCGCAGGTCAGAAGAATTTTATCCTTAAACCGGCCCGTGCAATGCCTCAACGCATCAGGATTCTCAAGATAGACCAGCTCCCCCTCGATCTCCGTATCGGAACAAAGCCCATAGGGATGAAGAGGAAGCTTGTGGCCCCCAATCTCCAACGTTCCAACTCCCGTATCGAATGTGGCAATCTCGAAGGGCTCCAAGCGATAATCTAGGCCGATCTGATCAAGATACCCCGTGATTACCTCAATCGCCGCGGCTTCATTTTTGGTTCCAGCCAGACGTTCAAAATCTAGCTCCGTAACAATTTTCTGCAAATCGAAAGACATGATGGGAATTCCTCTTTATGAATGGGTTTTATCGCTTATCTAGGCACCACAAAACCCGCGGTGCGATTTTTTGTCGTGCCGTGGGTTTTTCGGTTTCCTCCGCCGTGGAATTATTTAGTTGTGATGTGTAGTAGCTCCTGAATGACCGGAGAAAACTTCACAACAACCGGAGCAAAGACCACGCTAACCATCGTCATTAACTTAATGAGAATATTAAGCGATGGGCCGGAGGTGTCTTTACACGGATCGCCGACTGTATCGCCCACGACCACCGCTTTGTGAGCGTCAGATCCCTTGCCTCCGTGTGCCCCTTTTTCAACATATTTCTTGGCATTATCCCATGCGCCGCCCGCATTATTAAGCATTGTGGCAAGGACGAAGCCGGTGGTTAGTCCACCCGCGAGCAGCCCCATCACGCCGGGAACCCCGAGGATCAGACCCGTGACCACCGGAACCGTGATTGCCAGCAACGAAGGAACAAGCATTTCCTTTTGCGCACCCTTCGTGGAGATGGCAACGCAGGCGGCATAATCAGGCTTACCGGTGCCTTCCATAATTCCAGGAATTTCCCGGAACTGGCGCCGCACCTCTTCCACCATGGCGCCGGCCGCGCGACCCACCGCCTTCATGGTCATGGCACAGAAGACGAAGGCCATCATACCACCAAGAAACATGCCGCAGAGCAGTAGCGGGTTCATGATGTGTAGTTCATAAGCATTCACAAACTCCATAATTCCCGCATGGGCGGCCATCTCTTTTGTAAACTCAACTTTTCCAACCAAGAAGGTTCCTGCTTCCCCTGCGAGCTTGCCGATCCAGAGCTTGATTTCTTCGATATAGGCGGCGAGTAGAGCCATCGCAGTAAGAGCCGCCGATCCAATTGCAAAGCCTTTTCCGGTAGCCGCCGTAGTATTTCCTAAGCTATCAAGCGCATCGGTGCGTTCGCGTACTTCTGGAGGAAGTCCGGCCATTTCGGCATTGCCACCCGCATTATCGGCAATCGGGCCATAAGCATCTGTCGCAAGCGTGATACCCAGCGTCGAAAGCATACCCACTGCGGCGAAGCCAATACCATAAAGACCCATCGACAAATCACTAAACCCGCCCGCGAATCCAAAGGCACAGATAATGCCAACCACGATCGTAATAACGGGGATACCGGCAGAATACATGCCCGTCGCCAAGCCATCAATAATGGTGGTCGCCGGCCCCATAACAGCTTGATCGGCGATGCCTCGGGTGGGTTTATATTCATCCGACGTATAATATTCGGTGGCTTGGCCAATAATAACACCCGCCGCGAGACCTGAGATTACGGCCAACACAATCCCGCCGCCAATCATACCGAGCTGCCACATGCCGACCAGGGCCAGCACAATTAAAGCAGAGCTTCCTAATGTGCCGGTGAGTAGCGCTTTAAGCAGTCCCTTCTGCGTGGCTCCATCCTTACAACGAACCATAAACATTCCAATAATAGAGAGGGCCGTTCCAATTCCGGCCACAATCATAGGGGCGGTAACGAGGCTAATAGCATCGGCCTCGGTCCCCGAGCCATTCATGATTTTGTGTGCGCCGACAGCCGCGCCGAGCGCGGCAGTAGCAAGAATGGATCCACAATAGGACTCATAAAGGTCAGCCCCCATGCCGGCCACGTCGCCCACATTATCACCCACATTGTCAGCAATGGTAGCGGGGTTACGTGGATCATCTTCGGGGATTCCTGCCTCAACTTTACCCACGAGATCGGCGCCAACATCCGCCGCCTTCGTGTAGATTCCGCCGCCGACCCGTGCAAAGAGGGCCTGTGTGGAGGCGCCCATACCAAAGGTGATCATGGTCGTAGTCATATGAACAAGCTTTTCGGCAACCGAGCAGCCTGCGGGAACTAATTCCATTCCCCAAAGCGATAGACCGTTCGCCATGTTTGCGGAGGTGTAAACAACCTGATCGAGAACATAGTACCAAATGCAGATATCAAGCAGGCCGAACCCGACCACAACCAATCCCATCACAGCGCCGGAGCGGAAGGCCACTTGCAGTCCGCGGTTGAGTCCTTCCGAGCATCCCTGCGCCGTGCGTGAAGAGGCGGCGGTTGCCGTTTTCATTCCAATAAAACCGCAG
>JAOZSZ010000243.1 GCA_029939385.1 Pontiella sp.
GGGACAGAGGGCGGAGGTCAGAGGACAGAGGTCAGAGGACGGAGGACAGAGGGCAGAGGACGGAGGTCAGAGGACAGAGGACGGAGGACAGAGGACAGAGGACAGAGGTCGGAGGGCGGAGGTCAGAGGACAGGGGGCAGGGGACAGAGGACAGAGTACTGAAGACATAGGACAGAGGATAGAGGGCGGAGGGCAGAGGGCTGGGGAGTCAGGGAAAAGCCAAAAGCCAAAAGCCAAAAGCCTAAGGTCTTCTCATATTTTTTCAGGGCTATTGGCTATTGGCTATCTGCTTATGACTATCGTTTGCCTTCAGACGATGGGATCTTCTTTTATTCGTGTTTTGGGCGATAGAATAGTGGGACAGGAATCGGTTACACGTTACTTGACATCAGAAACAAGTGCTTCAGCGGCGAAATATTATAAGCTGGCCATAAAGATAGATCCGCAAAATTGGCGCGCGCATAAAGGGTTGGCTTTCCTCTCTTTTAATCAGCGATATTATAGTTTGGATAAGGATGAAAAGCTTCAACTGGCACGGATCGAGAGGGCGTTGTATGAAAAGGCCGATCAATATAATTCGTGCGACCCTGAAATTATGGTGAGCTTCGGAAAAGTATTAATTTTCCTCGGCAGAATAGAGGACAGCGGTCAGTTGTCGGAAGACAGCACCCCGCACCCAATGCCTAGCGCTCAAACCGTTCAAGGTTTGTCGCTTCTCCGTAAAGCGTGTGACTATCGAAAGTTTAATGATGTTTATTGGAATACTCTCGGTATTGAATTGCGTAAAGCGGAGCAATATGACGAAGCGTTGGAAGTTTTTCAGTATGCGAACAAAATTAAACGTACGCCCTCGACTCGAAAAAATATTCAATGGATTGAAGCGAAGCTTCGCCTTGGAGAACAGAGGGCCGAGGAGAGCGGACAGATGACGGAGGACGGCGGACAGAAGTTGGATTTGCCGTTGCTACGAGAGAAGACAAGCCTTTCAGATCTGTTAAACTTGATGGAAAAATAACAATGGATATTAGAGAGCAGACTTCAGCGATCAGGGGGGGCTATGAGCGAGCGGATTAATTCAGCGAAAGATTTGATAGTTTACCAAAAATCATACGAACTCTCAATGGAGATATTTCAGTTGAGTAAAACATGGCCTGTTGATGAGAAATATTCGTTGACGGATCAAATCCGGAGAAGTTCCCGATCTGTTTGTGCCAATCTGCGAGAGGCTTGGTCTAAAAGACGCTACGAGGCTCATTTTATATCAAAGCTATCTGATTGTGATGGCGAAAATAGCGAAACGGATACATGGCTGGATTATGCAAAGGATTGTGGCTACCTCTCCTGTGCTCAGCATGCCTCCCTGACTGATCTGGCAAGCCAAGTCGGAAAAATGTTGGGTTCCATCCTCAAGAACCCGAAGCCGTTTTTACTGACGTCCGACGCATGAACTCCGACACCCGACCTCTGAACTCTGAACTCTGACTTTTGGATAGATATGCATTTCACTATTATAACTCCTAGTTCCGAACAACTTGATTATCTGAAGCGATGCGTCGCTTCGGTCGGAGATCAAGTCTCTGACGGCACTGGGCGTTTGGCTTTGAACGATGGGAATGCAACGTCAGTGCGGTCCTCGGAGATTGATCCTCTGTCCTCTGGAATAACCGTCCATCACCATATTCAGGATGCCTGTTCATCAGACGGTACCGTCGATTGGCTTCGCCAATACGACGCAGAAGTCAGAGCTCAGCCGTCAGATAGCAATGTTCCTAATGCCCCGTGCCCCGTGCCTAGTGCCTATGCTTTTAGCTATGAAAGTGTCCCGGATGAAGGGATGTATGATGCGATTAATAAAGGCATTGAGCAGTCGCTCGATTTTCAAAGGTCAGAGGATATTGGTGACCATGCAGAGGCCCAAAGCCAAGAGCCCAACGCCCAACGCCTTTCACGCGATAGCGTGATCGCCTGGCTCAACTGCGATGAGCAATATCTCCCGGGCACCTTGGCAAAGGTGGCGGCTTTTTTTGAGCGTCATCCAGATATAGATATTTTGTTTGGGGGAATGTTGATGGTGGATATGCAGGGGGAATTATTGGCATGTCGTAAGGCTCTGCCCCTGCGGAAATTATTTCTTGAAGCATCGTACCTCTACAATTATTCTTGTGCCATGTTTTTTCGTCAGTCTGCTTGGAGTGAACTCAGTGGTTTGGATTCTTCATTTAAGAATGCGGGGGATGAGGATCTGGTTCGCCGGGCGATGATACGCGGAGCAAAAAGCGCAGTAATGGGGGGTTATTTTTCGGCTTTTACTTATGCTGAGCACAATCTTAGTTCCGATCTAGTAGCATTAGAGGAACATCGAGTCCTTAAACGATCTGCTTCACTTTTTTCGAGAATATTTAAATTACCGATCAATATTCTTCGCTTGATCGAAAAGTTTTTTAGAGGTGGACATATTCAACGTGATTCTTTGGCTTATGATTTATATGCGAAGCGATTGGATATTCGAACCAGTTTTAAGTCGT
>JAOZSZ010000244.1 GCA_029939385.1 Pontiella sp.
TTCAGCAGAGACCCTTTATTCTCCTCGCTGTCTCCATCCTCAGGATAGTCCTCATTCCAAGAATTTCAACCATATAACCCCTACAAATACGGGTTAGTTATACGGGGTTTTAAAGAGGGTGTTTTCTGTGATTTAACGGTTGGTTATGTGTATCCTAGCACGGTAGCCTTATTGGGCGATGTGTGCTGAACTACAGATTGCGAGGTGGAATAAATGAATTCAGATCTCTTCTACATGCAGATTATCAGTATGGGACTGCTGGTTCTGGCGGCGCATTACGGCTCGCGGATCACCCGCCGTCTCGGGATCGGTGAAGTCGTCGGGCAGGTGCTGGGCGGATTGCTGGTCGGCCCCGTATTGCTCCTGTTTATCGAGCACCGCTTTCCCGTTTATCGGGAGGCCTTGCGATCGCTCCATTTTTTTACATTTTTCTTCCTGAGCCTCATTGCATTTGGAATTGGAGATGAATTCAACATCGAGAAAATTAAGCGCACAGGCCGAGGCATCTTAGCGCTTACCGCGATTGAGGGAAGCATCACTTGGATTCTTGTAACAAGTACATTCCTTATTCTGGGTTTCAAACCGATCATTGCTCTGCTCATCGGCAGTATTGGTATAGCCACCGCGCCCGCGGCCACGTTTGCGATCATGAACCGTCTCAACATCGGCGGCAATATGCGTACGCTGCTGGGTGGAATGGTGGTGTTTGACGATCTGTTCGAGATCGTGGTCTTCTCGATCGTGTGTCAGGCGGCCTTGCTCATGCAGGGGTCCGCCCCCGTTAGCTGGGATGGGCTGTTTGTTCCCGTAGGCAAGGAGTTGAGTTTTGCTTTGTTGATCGGCTTTGGTGTTTTCCTTCTTATTCGCCTCGGTGTCGAACGCCGGTGGCTTCGGCCTAAAAGTAAACGTTATGACACGCGCACGGTGCCCGGCCCGGAATTCCTGTCGCGTCTGATTTCGGAGCTGCCGGAACCATCACTGAACGTTTTTATGGTTGTGGCCGGCTGTCTTTCCTTGGGCGTAGGCGTTGCTCTTCACTGGCGGCTTCCGTTTCTGATCACCGCCGTGAGTGCGGGTATACTGATATCGAACCTGTATTCCCGGGAGATTTTCCATTCGCTGAGCATACAGAGCAGCACGTCTATTTTTACGCTAGCCTTCTTCGTTCTGATTGGCGCGAACGCGGATCTGAGTGCATTCCATCCAGAAAATTTCATCTACATCGGCGCCTATGTTGCGGCTCGGGGGTTGGGAAAGGTTGCCGGAACCTGGCTGGGCTGTCGAATAACGGGCCAGGAGAAAGAACTGCGGAAGACGCTCCCGAAGCTCATGCTTCCGCAAGCCGGGGTTGCCGCTGTCGAGGCCTTCTATGTTGCCACCGTGCTTGGTGCGGATGGAGAAGTCGTGTTGGGCATCATTATTCCCGGATTGATCGTGTTCGAGGTGATTGGGGTGCTTATCTCGGAGCGGGCGTTGCTTAATTGGCGCAGCAGAGTAACCGGTATGAAGGCGGTGGCGGACGAGGAAGAGCTCATTCGAAATGGTATCGAGAAGCACCGAATTTTGCTCAGCAGTGTACTACACCCAGAGTGCCTGCGAGTGCCTTTGCAGGTCTCCGGCCAAGGTGAAGCAATCTGGGAACTAGTGCAGACGCTTCATTCGGCTGGCATGATAGAGAATCCCGGCAAGGTGCTGGGAATCATCATGGAACGGGAACGACAGGGGGGTGTTACGCTCGGAGACGGCATTGCCATCCCGCATGGAAGGGTGCCCGGGCTGGAAAGGCCCGTCATTGCGATGGGCATATTGCCCGAAGACCAGTCAATTCCATGTGGGGGGGCAGCGGACGAACTCGTGGAGATCATCTGTTTAGTATTGTCACCGCCCGAGCCGCCCGAATTGCATCTGGAGGTGCTTGCCTCGATCGCTCTGTTTCTTGAAAACCGTGATGCACGGGTTCTGCTACGACACGCGAAAAACCACATGGAGGCGATGGAAATCATCCATAAATACTCCGAGATTAATACAGTCGTTGAGGAGATTTCCGAATGAACCCGGGGCTACTGGCAGGTGATTGTTTCTTTGACGACTTTGGCGGCATACAATGCGTAGTTTCTATGATCGGTTGGGATCGGTGGGGCTTCAACTAATATTTTATCTTCGGAACCAACCCTATGAAACGAAACTCAAAACCCTTAATAAACAGGGGTGTTTGCACTTGGTTTACGCCCCTCACGGGGTAATACTAAAAATAGTTTAAGGATAAGGATAAGGATAAGGAGATGGTCATGGGAGTAGAACGTTTAACGAAGGATAAATTCAAAGAACTGTTTTTCGATTATGAAACATCAAAGGAGTGGGAGTACAAAGGGGAAAAGCCGTGTATTATCGATTTTTATGCGGATTGGTGCGGTCCCTGTAAAGTTGTAGGCCCCATTATGGACGAGCTTGCTGAAGAGTATCACTGCAACGTCAAATTTTATAGCGTTGATACCGGTGTCGAA
>JAOZSZ010000245.1 GCA_029939385.1 Pontiella sp.
AGCATTTCCGCCGCTTCGAGGTGGGCATCCATGCGGGTGCTTTGATAGAGCGGTTCGCCGTCGACATCAAGCTTTAGCCAGTCCATGGCGGCGAGCAGGGTTTGAATAGCCTCGGGGGTGGAGCGCTCGCGGTCGGTATCCTCGACACGCAGGAGGAAGTCGCCTCCGTGGTGACGGGCGAAGAGCCAGTTGTAGATCGCTGCGCGCATGTTACCAATATGGACATTTCCGGTGGGGCTAGGTGCAAATCGTGTGCGTACTTTCATCTTTCAAATCTCCTTTATTTCGCAACCCGCTTTGTCGTAGGGTTAAAAATATGGAGGCTACCGCATGAGAGCACACGATGTAAAAGAAATCCTGATTGATAAAGAGACCATCGCTCGTCGCGTTGACGAATTGGTTGACCAAATTGCCAAAAAAGATACTAAGGATCTAATCGTGATCGGCATTCTTAAGGGTAGCTTTATGTTTCTGGCCGATCTAATGCGTAGTTTTCATCGTCATAATATTCACCCGCGCATTGATTTTCTTACCCTCTCAAGCTATGGCTCGGAAACCTCCTCCTCTGGGAGAGTCGAAATCATTCACGATATTCGCGAAGAGATTATCGGAGCAAACGTATTGCTGGTTGATGACATTCTCGACACGGGGCGCACGCTCGCCTTTACCAAAAAACTTTTGCTTGAGCGCGGGGCGCAATCCATTCGCTCTTGCGTGCTTCTTGATAAAAAGGCGCATCGTGCTATTGAGTTCGAGGCTAATTATGCTGGATTCTCAATTGAGGATCATTTTGTGGTTGGCTATGGACTCGACTACAACAATCTTTACCGTGAATTGCCGCACATCGCTAAAGTCAATTTTCTTTAAAGAGACCCTTGCAGAAAAATGAGCCTGACTAAATCTATAGAATTTTCGATTACCCCCATTGGAATCATTCGGTCATGCTATGGGGAAAAGTTTGGAATCCCCCGTCAACCGGGCTTAGTAAAAAGTGCAACGGCGACACTGGAGCTTTCTCCTCCTTATAATACCCCAGATGCGTTCCGAGGGCTGAAAGCGTTCTCCCATGTTTGGATTATATTTTTATTTCACCAATCCATCCGTGAACAATGGAAAGCCACGGTACGTCCCCCCCGTCTTGGCGGCAACGAACGGGTTGGCGTATTTGCATCGCGCTCTAACTTCCGACCCAACCCTATCGGGCTTTCCGTCGTGGAACTTAAAGAAGTGGATGGCACAATATTACAGCTTGGTGGTGGTGATTTTCTTGATCAAACTCCGGTGCTTGATATCAAACCTTACCTTCCTTATGCCGATTGCATACCCACCGCACTGGGGGCCTTTGCCGACCGTGCACCGGATGCAAAAAATCGGGTTAATTTTTCTACGGAGGCCGAACAATCTGTTCAGATATTAGAAAATGAAACCCGCCCCGCATTGCGCCAATTAGTTTGCGATATGCTTGCCTACAATCCTCGTCCGGCCTATCAAACGAATGATCCCGATCGAATATACGGGACGCGCATCTTTGATCTTGAGCTACAGTGGAGACAAGTGGAATCCATGATACACGTGATCTCCATGGATCCAATGCAGCGATAAAAAAAGGTGGCTCGGAGGCCACCTTTTTAAAGGACTGAAACTTTACAGCGTAAAAACTATCCTTTAATCCAGGCCGTAACCCCCTCGGAAAGAGGAAGAATTGTTTTCAGTTCACACGCTCCTTCAGGAACTTCCACCATATCTCCTGCCTTATGACCGATCAGTGCTTTAGCCAAGCGCGTTTCGCTAGAAACAATCGCAAGTTCCTCATTCTGATCCCATGCGCCGAGGATGTAATAGGTCTCCGTTGTTCCGCTGGCAAAGACCAATTCGACCCCGGTACCCTTCACCACGGTGGAGAGATCAACCGTACCGAAATCATCGGTGGGTTTGATTTTTTCTAAATCTTCAGCAAGCTGCGCGCCCTGTGCCATAAGCAATCCCTGGCGCTCTTTTGCATATTTAAATTCGGCATTCTCTCGAAGATCTCCATGACTACGCGCTACTTCAATCTCTTTCGAGTTTTCAGGAATATCCACCATCATAATTTTTTCAAGCTGTTTTTGCTTTTCCGTATAGCTACGGATGGAGGTGAATAGAACTTCCACCTTCGGTGCGGCCATACTCTTTGATCGAAGAATGATATCCTGCAGATCAGGGAATTTGCGAAGGACTTTTGCGATCACTGATTTGCGATCCAATATATCCCAGCCTTGTCCTTCATGAATACGACGAAGGAAATCGCGACGTTGTTGTTCGGTCATCGCTCCCATTACATCGTGCAACCACTCTTCCTGTTGGAAGCGTTCACGCAACTGATTCTGTGCCCGAAGCATCGCCCCAGCACAGTTCACTTCAAGTGCTTCCTGAATACGGAAGGCAAGGTCGCCTTTGGAAACAAGGTTCCACTTTTCAATCCGATCACTCGAACGCTGACACCACAGCAACA
>JAOZSZ010000246.1 GCA_029939385.1 Pontiella sp.
TAATCAACCCTTTCAGCGTGCTCGCCCGCATCGCCCCGCCAGAAAACAGCTCCTTATAATATTCCACCAACAGTGCCGCCGATCCGCAGGCATTGGGTGACGACATGCTCGTGCCACTCATATGTTCATAGTCAGAGTTGTGGTCATTATCACACGAATACAACTGATATCCATTCGCCACGATATCCGGCTTAATGCGGCCATCATCTGCAGGACCCCAACCGCTGAAGGTCGTCATGATCGCATCGGCAAGAGATCGTGCTGTTCCGGATCCATTGACTGCATCATGCACAGCCCCAACCGTCATGATGTTTTTGGCCGTTCCCTTCCTTAAAATCGTGTCATAACCATTGTTGTATTGGCCATCCCCTTGAGGGTGCACATCACCATCATATACAATGCTCTGCCACCCATTGCTGTAATAATATACCGTTTCACCTTCATTGGGAGGACCATCATTTCGATCATTTCCAACCGATTTAAAAGGAAGATAATATGGGGCATTATAAACCACTTCATCCCAATCTTTCACAATGGAGGAGTATTGCCCAAAAAATGAATCCCTCCCCTCGCTCCACTCACCGTAGAAACACCACTGCTTTGTGCCCGTACCCAACCGATCATAAAAGATCCACCCAGTTATTGTCCCATAGGAATGGTTTGAAAGGTATATTTTCCCACTCTCTTCCGCAGAGGATGCGGCAGCATTTATCATTTCAGATTCAGCATCACCCCAATCGTAAGAATCGATCCCCGCATTCGGAGCCATCCCTTCGGCTTGAGCATCAATTCCCACGGCCCCAACCGTTCCTCCCACATGGGTGGCATGGTAATGAGAGTTTGTGCAGCCATCTTTAACCGTCACCCGACTTCCAAATTCTTGATGCGTAGTGAGTACGGAACCCGCATCCCAAATCCCCACGGTCATTCCAGATCCATCAAGATTATAGGGTGCGGTGTTGCGTACCTGATCGGCCGCCGTGGAGATGGCCGCTTCCTTGTTTAACGTGATGTAGTAAATTGGCCGGCCGTTATGAATGGCCATGAGCTCCATCACTCGCTTGCCATCATCATGCCGCATCTTTAGGCCGCGATCCTTCGCCCATTGACGAGCCTCTTGTTTATCGCGAAGGGAGCGGGCCTTCATTTTTTCCACGAACGCCTGCCGCTTGCCGGGGCGCTGGGCAAAGGTTTCGTATTTTTGGGCAAATCCATGAGGCCCACTCATTAAGAATAGAAGACAAAACACTTTGTTTATTAATGTTTTCATAACAAAGAGAACTACCTTCTTTTAATCTATTCCGCGATTATAAAATTAAGGTAACGTTCTATCCCTCTCGCAAGCTGGCTCCGAGTTGCTTGCAAAGAAAATCGATCAGCTTTTGGTGGGCCTTGTTCACCTTTTTATCCGTCAGCGTCTGCCTCGTGGAGCGATAAACAAAGGTATAGGCCAAGCTCTTCTTGCCCTTTTCAATTCCTTTGCCTTGGTAGACATCGAAGAGTCCAAAAGATTCAAGATCCTTTGGTTTTGCCTTCTCAATCAGCTTTACCACCTCTTCATGATTCACCGATTCATCCAGCACCAGCGCAATATCCCGACTCATGGAAGGAAACGATCCAAGATCGCTCACCTTCGTGATCTTAAAGACATTTGTTAGCAGAGGATCCAGATTTAATTCTGCGGCGGCAATCGGTCCGGATAGTCGCCATTCATCGCGGGCAATCTTGTTGATCAATCCCATACACCCGACGGTTTTTCCGTCGATCAAAATAGCCAGCGCCTTTCCGGCCTCAAACTCGGGACGGTCTTCGGCGTTAAATGAAACCGCGGCGACCTTTTGTGTGGTCAATAGCTTCTCAATTAATCCCTTCATCCAAACAAACATTTCCTCTTCGGAAAGGGGCGCGCGCTTTTCAAGAGGCAATCGCCCCACCGGCCCCATCATACCCAGCGATACGGTTTCGGTCTGCACAGGCGCACCGTCAACCCGATTAAACACCCGACCCAGTTCATAAAAACAGGCTTCATTCACTTGACGGGAATGGTTGCGACCCAGACTTTCGACCAGCTGCGGGATCAGTGATGTGCGCATCACCGATTGGTCCACGCTGATGGGGTGGGGCAGCTCTTCGCGGCAATCGCGGTTTTCCTTGTTGAAGAGGTCGAGCAGGGGATGGTTGACCAAGGTGTAGTTCATGATTTCGCTCACACCAAAGCCTTGCAACCGATCGCGCAGCTCAGCAATAGCCCGCACCCGGGAATCGTCGGCCTCGGGAATCACCTTGGCCAGCGGGGTCATGGCCGGAATATTATCAACACCATGGATACGGGCGATTTCTTCGACCAGATCCACCTCGCGCTCTAGGTCAAGGCGGAAGCTCGGAACCACCGCGGTTGCGGTTTCGCCGTTGTCATCCTCGAGGGCAATTTCCAGGGTCTGGAAAATCCGCTTCATATCATCCGTGGGAATCGTTGCGCCGATCATCGA
>JAOZSZ010000052.1:0-256 GCA_029939385.1 Pontiella sp.
TTGGACTTTGTTTTGGAAAATATGCAGCGCATGGGGCTGACCGAAGACCGCGAGCCCGGCAAAAATGCTCGCCGCTTGGCCTGCCTTTGTGCCGCAACGGTTCTTTGCGGCGAGCTTTCCCTCCTCGCCGCACAAACCAACCCCGGGGAACTCATGAGTGCCCATCGCCGCATCGAGCGCGGACAGCAGGATTAAGCTTTTTAATTTTCAAATAAGTACTATAAAGGCCTCCTATTTATGGAACCGATAAACCAAC
>JAOZSZ010000052.1:266-8280 GCA_029939385.1 Pontiella sp.
GTCGGACTGCGGCGATATTGATCGGCAGAAATATTATTTTGATCGCATTCATTTGAGCCACCGCGCTTTGCCTGAAATAAATTTAACGGAGGTTGATCCCTCGACTCAATTTATGGGCAAGAAGGTATCTTTTCCTCTAATTATTTCTTCAATGACTGGCGGTGCGGATGAGGAGCTGGTGAAGATTAATCGTAATTTGGCTATTGCCGCCGAGGCGGAGGGCGTGGCTTTGGCGGTAGGCTCGCAACGGATCTTGCGGTCAGATGATGCCGCACGAGCAAGTTTTGAGCTTAGACCGTATGCGCCGACTACGTTGTTGCTGGGGAATCTGGGCGCGGTTCAGCTTAATTATAATATGGACGTCTCCGATTGCGAGGCGGTGACGAATGTTCTCGATGCCGATGGCTTGTATCTCCACTTAAATCCATTGCAGGAAGCCATCCAACCTGAAGGCGATACCGATTTTTCTGCTCTTCAGAGTAAGATTTCTGAAATTATTCAGACGCTGAAGGTGCCGGTTATTATTAAGGAAGTCGGTGCGGGGATTTCTCCCGAAGATGTTGAACGCCTCTTAGGCGCGGGAGTTAAGTATTTTGATATTGCAGGATGTGGAGGAACGTCGTGGAGCCGAGTCGAAAGCTATCGGAGCGATGATCCCGAGCTGGGGGAGCTTTTCAGCGATTGGGGGATCCCAACGCCTGTAGCACTTCGGTTGATGAAACCGTATCGGCATGAAATAAAAATAATTGCCTCTGGGGGTGTCCGTAGCGGAATTGATATGGTCAAGGCGATCATTCTTGGAGCCTCGCTCTGCGGTATAGCGCGGCCTTTCCTGAATCCGGCCCGCGAATCGTCCGATGCCGTGCGTAAGGTGATTCGTCGCCTGAAGAAGGAGTTCACCACTACAATGTTTTTGCTCGGTGCTAAAAGCATCGCTGAGATCAAAGAAAATGAAGGATTAATTCTAGATGAATATTGGTATTGATCGACTTAGCTTTTATACCTCGAACTATTTTGTGGATCTAAAGACTCTCGCGAAAGCGCGTTCGGTCGATCCCGACAAATACTATGTTGGGATTGGGCAAGAAAAAATGGGAATTCCGCCGCCGGATGAAGATGTGGTGACCCTTGCGGCGAGTGCGGCATATCCCTTGATGCAAGATGGTGAGCTCGATGATGTGGAGCTTTTTCTGTTTGCAACAGAGAGTGGGATTGACCAATCGAAAGCGGCGGGGATCTATGTGCATGGCCTGCTGGAAATGAAGCGTCGTTGCCGTTGTGTTGAGTTGAAGCAAGCGTGCTATAGCGGGACGGCTGGCCTTCAGTTGGCCATCGGATTTGTGGCTCGAAATCCGGGAAAGAAAGCCCTTGTTATTGCATCTGATATTGCTCGCTACGAACTGAGAAGTCCTGGAGAAGCCACGCAGGGCTGCGGCGCAGTGGCTATGGTGATTTCAGCCAATCCTCGGCTGCTATCTATCGAACCAGAATGCGGTTATTACACCGAAGATGTTATGGATTTTTGGCGACCAAACTACCGTTTGGAAGCCCTGGTTGATGGAAAGTATTCCACCATGGTTTACATTCATACATTGCTTGAGTCATGGAAACAGTATGCGGAGCAATCGGGGCGATCTCTCGTGGACTTTGACCGCTTTTGTTACCATATCCCTTTCACCAAGATGGCCGAAAAAGCACATCAGAAATTAGCGCATAAGCTGAAGGTTTCGGTGGGGAAAGAGGAGATGCTTGCCCTGCTGGAAGAATCGTTGCGTTATAGCCGGATTATGGGAAACTGCTATGCAGGGGCTATGTATATTGGGCTGGCTTCATTACTGGAAACTGCGGAAGAAGATTTAGCGAGTAAACGGGTTGGATTCTATAGCTATGGTTCGGGGTGTGTTGGTGAATTTTTTAGTGGGATAGTGCAACCCGGATATCGAGAGTTTCTTTATGCAGATCAGCACCGGAATTTGCTGGCGAACCGGACCGAGCTGACGTATCAACAGTACGAAGATATATTCAATTATGGCGTGCCGACTGATGGTGGATCGTATGTGTTCCCGCAATATAAAACGGGTCCCTTCCGCTTCTCGGGGATCAGTCAGCACAAGCGTGAGTATGAAACATTGACCTCTTAAATTATGAAAGCAGTGGCTCCAGGAAAATTGATTCTTAGTGGTGAACATGCGGTGGTTTATGGTCGGCCAGCTATTGCTATGGCGATCGACCGTAGTGCAGTTTTTGAGCTGACTCCGCAGGCGGGGGATAAAGTTACATTTGATCTGCCCGGTGGCGAGGGCGGCGGATCGCAAACCATTGTGGCACTACGCGATCTCAAGCGAAGGATCGATAAAAAATACCGGGAGTTCCTTTGTGGGAAAATTGGTATTCGTGAGGTGCTTTCCATGCCCGCAGATCTCTTTCGTTTTGCTTTCATTCATACCCTCGATGGATTACATCGGCATATCGATTCTGGAATTTGCCTTAAATTGCGTTCCACCATTCCGGTCGGTTGCGGGATGGGCTCTTCGGCCGCAACGGTGCTGAGTGAGATCCGAGCTATCGGGCACTATATGCGCGTTGATTTCAAACCCGACTGGTACTACGAATATAGCCTCGAAGCCGAAAAGATGCAGCACGGCAAGCCGAGTGGTGTGGATTCTTATATCTCACTTCATGGGGGCTGCGCTTGTTTTAAAGAAGGGGTTGCAACGCCGATATCGTTGCCTCGCATGAAGATGTTTATGGTGCAGACTGGGGTCCCTGAATCCACCACCGGCGAAAGTGTTATGGAGGTGGAGCGGAATTTTAAAAATAGCCAGATTTGGAGCGAGTTCGAGGCCGTTACCTCTTCTTTTGAGGATGCTATTCGCGCCAACGATGAACAAAAAGTTCATTGGCTTGTACGTGAAAATAATCGGTTGTTGGTTGATATTGGTGTGGTGCCTAAAAGGGTACAGCAGTTTATTGTGGAGGTTGAACGCTGGGGGGGAGCTGCTAAGGTTTGTGGAGCAGGTTCCGTGGTGGGCGATAAAGGCGGCGTGGTTCTTGTGTTTGCCGATGAGCCTCCTGCCGCGCTTTGTTCCAACTATGGTTATAGCGTATCACCCGTTCGCGGCGATCCGCTGGGCACCCGTATGGTTTAATCGATGGCCATTCCTACGGTAACTACCTCGGCTCCGGGCAGTTTAATGCTACTTGGTGAGCATGCTGTGCTTTACGGACATCGTGCGTTGGTTTGTGCTATTAACCGACGCATTAGAGTTCATCTTTTCGAGTCATCTAAATCTGGAGTAACGATTCATTCCGCGCTCGGAAGCTATCAAAGTCCGCTGGATAATTTACTGGATCACCCCTCTTTCCGATTTGTGCTTCAGGCCATCAAGCAGCATCGAAATCAAATCCCAGCAGGGTTTGAATTAAAGATTGAATCGGAATTTTCTGCCGATATTGGTTTTGGTTCTTCTGCGGCAGTAACCGTGGCAACACACGCTGCGCTGATGTGCTGGATCAATACCAAAGCCCCCAAGCAGAAAGATCTTTTTTCTCAATCTTTAAAAACGGTTCATGCGGTGCAGGGCCGGGGGTCGGGGGCTGATTTGGCTGCGAGTGTGTTGGGTGGTATTGTGGGCTATCGTTCCGGGCCAGAGTTTCAGCCTCTCGATATTTCTCTTCCGCTTACGGCGGTTTACTGTGGATATAAAAAGCCAACTTCAGAAGTAATTCAGCGGGTGGAGCAACTCTCTGCTGTAGATCCTGAAAAGTATGAACGCATCTATTCAGAAGTCGATTTGAGTGTTGAAGAGGCTATCGTTTCGTTGAAGTCGACCGATCTTCCGTTGTTCGGACGTGTGCTTAATCAAAACCAGCAACGGATGGATGAAATGGGAGTGAATACTCCGGAGCTTCAAGAAATTGTGACGGCGCTACAGCGTGATCCCCAAATTTTAGGAGCCAAAATATCGGGGTCCGGCATGGGCGACTGTGCTGTCGGAATTGGTCATGCGACGCTGTCCGAACTGGACTATCCTATTTATCATCTGGAAATAACTCCAATAGGATGTGAATGCCCCTAGGGGGATATTTAGGGGGTGTCCCGCCCCTTGTGGTAGCGGTTAATGGTTCAGCAATGCGTTTAATAAATGTTCCATCTCGGCATTAATTTTTTCAAGGTTTGAGCCTCCATTGCGCATTTGTTCTTTCGTCTGAATGATGGGGCCGTCACCCAATTTATTGCCATAATTCTTAATAAGCGCTTCCCGTCCTTCAAATGAAACGTGTTAAAGATAGTGTAGTTTCATTTCCTTATTTCTTTTTGAGAAGGATTGTCCGCATATCGGGGTGGGATAGCTTGCGGCTGGTCTTAAGAATATTCTGGAATTCATCCGCCGGTATGAGCGCGGGTTTAAGGGTGGCCGTTTGCACGATACGGATGGCGTTGGCTCGTGGGCTATATTCAACTGTGATTTCGATTTCCCCTGCTTCGAGGGGAGCCTCCCATGAAAAATTAGGGGGCAATATGGCGGGTTCGTATCCATCGGGTAGGACGATATTGTATTCAATAAGATAGTTAACATGCGTGTTCCATGCGAGGGGGTTCGTTCGTTCGTTGGCTTGATATTTTAATAGTCCATCCAGCCCGGTGGGTAGCGTGAAATAAAGATATTCCTTGTCCTTTACGGCATAGCGCTCCGCCGAAATGGAAAACTCTTGTTTCCCTGGATATTCGTTATAATTCGTGGTCAGTTCTGATGCCGCTTTGGCGGATTGCGAAAGACTAGAAACCATTTCGAGATAGAGTCGGCGTAGATTTTCTGGAGTGATTTCAGAATACCTTTTATGAAAGCCTTCAAAGACGGTTCCCTGTTGAGTTGAAGAGAGGGTCATTCCAACTTCACCGCTGGCATCAACGCTTATTTCGTAAATGAGATGGCTCTGGTTATTTTTCCCAGGGGCAACCTCGATGGTTTCTATTTTCCCATTGGACAGATTAAGTATGGGGCGGTGGTGATAAGCAGAAGTGCCGAGTTTTGCATATTGTGAAGAACCGTTGAGGTAGATTATTTCGCCCTCCATATCGACTCTTAGTAGCACCTTGTTGAATAGGGTGCGCGAGGGGGTTTTTAGCTGGGGTTCTGCAACTTCAGGAATAAGCGATATATCGCCGGAGAGTACAAACTCGGGGTTGAGTTTAGTTGCCTTAAGCAAGGTGTAGAGTACGACCATTTGGTCGGTGTTATTTCCGTAGCGCTCTTTAAGGGTTTGGTCGGCCGGCGTAATGGCAGAGAGCGGTAGACGAGGAAAGGAGGGGCCAGCGACTCGGAGGTTTTTGGCCACCCAGTTGCGGAGGGCCATGATTTTTTGGGTGTCGCATTGCATCCCCTCGGTGAGTTGTTTGGCGAGGGCTGATGTGTCGGGTTGATTTTTTGTTGCGGCCAGCAAGTGGTTTTGAACATTGGAACCGTAGGGTTTCCAATGACTAGAAGAAATGAAGAGGGAGGGATTGAACGTCCACCATGCAGGGAGACTTTCTTCCTTCTTGATGGCGGGTTGATTTTCAGCGGTCCAAGTATGGGTGATGGTCCCATTATGATTAGTTTTGGTTTCGGTAATGCCCGTATTGTGAATCATTAAGAGCATTGATTCCGGCGCGGTGAGGGTGAGTATTTTTTGATTAATAGGTTCGTGGCTATTAAATATTTGGGTGGTAGAAAAGAAGGGTTTATTGCGGATGATGGAGGTAATTTCGTATTCGAGGATGCTCCCAATTTCGATGCCAGGAAGATTTGCGACGAGAATTTTTTCGGCAGGATAGCGCGGGGCGGAGGCAACCCAACTCGCATCCATAATATGGATTTCATTTTCACTGATTTTCTGCACAGTTCCATCGGGCTGGATGACGGCCGCATAGGTCAGCTTAGTTGTTTTCCATGCAGGATTATAACTAATTTTAAGATCAGAATTTTTTTTGATACCGGCATAGGTCAGAATTTTTAGTTTGGTTCGAGTGGTTTCTTTCCAGTGGTTGGAATCTGTTAGAATAATTGATTTTACTTTTTTTAAGATGCGGACATTAGAGTCGCTATCGTTTTCATGGGTTGGTGTTTTGAGGATCAGTTTTTTTCTAAGATTATATTCGATATCTCTAAGATTTTTTTTGAGTGCTAGATATTCCGTAGGGCTGAATTCGACCGTATTAATTAGAAAGGTATTGGTGGCGGACAATAGGGTGTCATGTTGCGCAACACGCATGTTCCATGTCAGTTGAGGGGTGTTGATTTGTTGGTAGTTTGGAATGTTGAGCGTGCCCTTCTTTTCGGGCATTTTTAGTTTAAGGGTTTCGTGAATGCCGACGGTCATGCGGGTGTATAAAGGGTATTTTCTTTTATCTAGTCCCGTCTGGCCAATTAGAAAGTTGGCATACCCGAAGGATCGCCCCAGACGAGGAAGATTGAGTATTTCTTCTGTAGGGCCTTCGATGAGTAGATTTTCGGCAGTGTAGCCAAGGGTGATGGTTAGTGGCTGAGTGGTATCACGAAGTTTTTGAGGTAAAATCGTTAGGGTTTGAAGTGTTGCGGTGGCGATTGATTTTTTAATTTGTCCCTCAAAAAACCGTTTACGTTCGGAGGGTTTTATTTTTGAAAAGTAGCTTCGGTAGAGGGTGTCGTTGATTCCTTCGAAGACGAGAGTGCTTTTTGCGGTTAGCTTCCCGGCTTGGTCTAGTGATCCTTCGGTTGTTATTTTTAAAAGGTTATCCGTTGCTGGAATAATCGGGGAGGTGAGGAGGGTTTCTCCTTGGGGCCGGGCAACAATATAGCTCATATTTTGAAGGTACGAGGGGAAGATATCTTTTGTATTTTCATCGGTGGAGTCCATTAGGATATATTTACCGTGGTCGCCGAGCGCGGCGGTGACAGCATGGTTGAAGAAGGGTTGAGGAACCTCTTCATCCTTCTTCGGTCCAGACATAATAATTACAGGGAAGGCTTCGATGTCGACGAGGCGTAGCATCGCAACAAGTAGTGCCGCTTTATCGCGGCAAACACCGTAGCGATTTTCGAAGGTAATCTTGGCGTCATGCGGCTCGTAGCCAGGAGCTTCCTCTTCGGTGGTGATGCCCATGTAGCGAATATCCTGTGAAACAAAGTTAAAGATGGCTTCGATTTTTCCGAGCGTGTTTGTGCTATGGATCACCAGTTCATCTGCTTTGAGTTTCATTTCTGGTGTGGTGGCATTGAGGTGTGGAAGGCAGAGTTTCCAGTACCATTTCGAAAGGTCCTCCCATTCCTGCATCGTGCTGACGAGCAGTCGCTGTGCAACGGTGTAACGTGCGGGCATGTTGGGCTCGTTGAACATGCGTGGCACATCCGTAATCTCCCATGTATAAACGACGGTATCGGTCTGTTCTTGAGGCGTTTTGCTAAAGTTAACGGTGCCGGGAATTTCACTTTTGAGTGCAATTTTTATAAGGGGCCGATCTTTTGGAGCAATAATTTGATAGATCATGTGCTCGATAGGGAGAGTGTGCTCAAATACCTGATAGTCGCTCCATTCATTGGGGACGACCGCTTTGTTTTGTTCTTCGTAGGTAATGAAGCGCAAGGTGTCTCCAATTTCTAATCCCGGAACGGAAAGTTTTAATACTTTGGAGTTAGGATTATAGATGTTTGCGCTCATTTGGCTCGAGTTCACCATCACCTTGCTCTGTGTTGCAATATTGATCTCGTTCAGGGTTCCGTCGGGTTTAATAATTTGAACCTTGGTGAAATAGTTCGTGCCATAAGAGATGTTGAATCCGAGGCTCAGGGAGCGATTATCACGCTTGCCCTTTTCGGTAAGGATCTTAATAGCCGTGTCATCCCACATAATGGATGTGCCGTCGGATTGATATTCTACCTGAATAAAATTATCGATCAGCACGTCGTCGGAATCAGGGTGTTTTTCGGAGGTTGCAAGAGATGCTTGCTCAATAAGATGGTTCAGGTTTAGAAATTCTTTTGCTGAAAGGGAA
>JAOZSZ010000053.1:0-5763 GCA_029939385.1 Pontiella sp.
CTTACCGTTCTGATGGTGTTCGGTATTAAAGTCAGCTTATCATCTGTAACAGAAGCCAGAATTGAATTGTTAGATTTAACAACAAAAATAGAAGGTGCCGACCGAGTATTGGCTAAGCGGGATCAAATTGGTGAAACGTATCGTCATACGATATTAGAATTGAAAAATCATATAGCGTCCGTTCCTCCCGATCGTAATTATTACTCCTGGGCTACAGAAATTGTTTATTTACAAGCCCGTATGGTTGATCTGGAGATTGATGCGGTTGATGAGATCAATCTTAGTTCTTCGGCCAAGATTGCATCAGAGGATGATGGGGTTCGTTTTGAATCGTATTCCCTTCGAATTACGGCACATGGGGGTTACGAAAGTATAAGGCAGTTTCTTTCTCGGCTTAAACAGAAGCATCCCTTGATGCGGATTACCGGAATCGAAATCAGCACGGGGGGCTCGCCTGATACTCATGATGTTCAGTTGTTTATCCAATGGCCCTTTAATTTAGGCTATATCACCGAGGAATGGGAACGGATTTCTGCAAAGCAACAGGCCATTGATATTCGTGGCCCACTGAAAACTGAGCGGCCTACACGAAAATCTAAATCGGTTGCTGTGGATAAGGAAATGACCCTATCTAAAACTCCGGTTCCACCACCTGCTCGTTTGGAATCAACCCCGACGGCTGTAAAACAGTCGCCACCGAAATGGACTCCCCCCATTAAGCTGGATTTGCCAAAGGAGGCAACGGATGAAAATTAACGGAATCTCACTCTTGGTGTTGGGCTTGTTTTTTAGTCTGACGATAGAAGCCTCTTCAGCCAATGCGGCTAAGAATATCGCGAATGGCACAAATAGTGCTTTAAACCCTACAACGTCAATGCAACGGGATCCTTTTTGGCCGGTTGGGTATCAGCCAAAATGGCTCATTAATGAAGGAAAGACGGTGCAGGATAAAGCATTAGATGGCGACGAAAGTACGGATTGGAATGCAGCGATGAAACAAGTCTCAATACAAGGAGTGAGTAGCCGATCAGGAAATGAGTTCATTGCTATTATTAATGGGGAAATTAAAACCGTTGGAGAAACGATTTCACTTAACTATGGCAACTTATTTTATACGTGGATGGTTGATGCTATCACCCCCCCGAGTTCAGTCAAGTTACGCCGAATCTCTGTACAATAAGAAAGGAAGTCCATAACAAGGAAAACAGGAAGGTAATCGCTATGAAAATGAATACGATAATCAAAAGTTTTAAAGTCCTAATCGGGATATGTTTCATTGCAACACTCGCTTCAGCGCAACCGGATAAAATTGAGGACAATGATTTATTAAAAATGTTGGAAACGGTTAATGCCGAGACTGAGCTTAAGGCCTCTATTGATTCTGATCCGCTGTCTAGAGTGCGGAGTACGATGGATGTAAACAATGAACGGGTCATCTCTACTGATAAAGGAATTGAAGAGGCTGTTATTTCCTCGGAGGTTAATATTTCAGAAGTTTCTAATGGAGTGATAGACGACATTGGGATGGCGAATTATACGGATACTTCCGCATCGAGTCAGGGGGATTTAATCTCTGTACGACTAAACAAGGTGGGATTGGAAGAGGCCATTAACCTATTTGCCCAACTTTCTGGGGCTAATATTATTGTTCCGGAGTTAACGGAGGCGAAGCAGGTTTCTGTTAATCTTAGGGATGTTGAATGGCGTCCAGCACTACAGTCCATTCTTGATACGTATAACTATGAGCTTTATCAAAAGGTATCGGGTTCCAATGTTTTCAGTGTGCGCCGTCGTCCGGCTGGGGCTCCCGAACCCCAAGTGGTTGAAACCTTTAAACTTAAATATGCCACCGTTCCAAATGTGGCCGCATTGATTCGTGAATTATTGCCCGAGGGGGCCAAAGTATCCGAATTTGCATCGCGTAATATGATTGTCGTTAAAAGCTCCGAATCGAGTCTTAGTGAAGTTCGGTCGGTACTCTCAACGATCGATATTGTTCGTCAACAGGTTTTCATCGAATGCAAGTTCATGGAACTTAGCGATGGGGCACAACAGGATCTGGGTATCGATTGGCAGGTTCTTCAAGGGTATAGCGCGGGATCGGTTGGTTCAACGGATCGGAGCTATTCTAAAACGGATTCAACCAGCACAAAAACGTCTCGTTTTGTAGATGCTACAGGGCAGGAATATGGCGATGCAGGCGGCTTCGGAGTTCCGGGTAGCTTGGATCCTATTACACCCGTCTATGAGGGGCTGACTCCAGCTCTTAATAAGGTTTCAGCTAAAGGTACTTCAGAAATATTAACGAGTGTTTTAAGTGCAGACGAGTTTCGCCTCGTCCTCAGTGCGCTCGAAGAAAACAAGGGCGTTAATGTGGTTTCCAATCCAAAGATTATTGTGGCCAATGAAGAAAGTGCCAATATTTCGATTGTCCGTAAAGAGCCAAACCTTAAGCAAGAGCGACAGCAGGCGATGAATGATACTCCAGACACCATCACGTTCACTCTTGATCCTGATCAACCCTTTTTTGAATACGGCATCAAGCTTGATGTCACCCCTTCAATCAATACTTCCAGTAATATTACGGTGCGGGTCAGGCCGTCGCTAACCCGTAAATTTGGGGATAAGCAAGCGGGAGATAACTCCTATCCGATCATTGATGAAAAGACCATTGATACCATCTTCAACCTTGCTAGTGGGCAAACTGCAGCCATTGGTGGACTCACTGAAGTGACCGATTCAGATACTGAGCGCAAGGTTCCTGTTCTTGGAAGTATTCCTTTTCTTGGAAGATTATTCTCCTGGAAGCAGACGATTAGCGATCAACGTGAAACGATTATCTTTGTGACGGTGGCTTTAGCCAACACTCAGGATATCGGTGAAGAAACGGGGTTGCCGGAAGATTCCGAACTAGCCCGCCGACAGATCATCAAGAGTCGCAACAAAAAAGCGATACGAGAACAGGGTCGAAAATACTACGAGATCCAAGAAAAAGATAAACTCGATGATATGATCAAGGTCATGAATCAAAAGGAAGATGAACGGCAACAACGCCGCGCTCGCACGCTTCAGAAGGCGGAAGAAAAGACCCTTGAAAATAATGAATTAGCCTTAGCTAAATAATTTAAAACAGATGATGCCAATGCTCCGCTTCGGCGGAGAAATGGAAGAAGAGGTCTAACAATGAAAAAGAAAACCATGGTGTGGAGTATCGTCGTAACGGGCTTGTTTCTATGGGCCGGAATGGCTTTTAAATATAGTCTAAAGACGGCTCCTTCAAGCAAGGCTCAAAACTCGGAAAGAGGGCATTCCAATCAGGGAATCGCAGAAGAAATAGCGCATAAAAAAGTCGCAAATCTTCCGCAAATGCCAGACGGTTTTATTCCGAAAAAAGTCATATCTCCTCGGTATACGACCCTTAATGAACATCAAGTCATGCAGTCTGACGGAACAATCGAACGCACGACTCTGGTGAAGAAGTCTGGAAAATATCCTTACCGTCTGGTGGTGGAAATACTTCGTAAAGATCGCCAGCTCAGAAAGTTTGTGCCCGTTGAGCGTACAGAAATGGTGGCCGACCATATCCTCGTTAGTTTGCGTGCTGGGATTAAAGTCAAGGTGCTTGAAGAACTTGTGGATCAATTTGGGGCAACGCTCCTTCGCTCACTTTCTGATGAACGCACTTTTGTGGTTCAACTTGCCGCTCCTTCGTTGAATGCCGTGAACGAAGCGATCATAGAATTTTCGAAAGCTACGGCCGAAGTTGCCTATGCTGAACCCGATTATATTCGCCACTTTTCTAAGACTCCAAATGATCCGATGTATACGGACGATCTTTGGGGGATGGCCCAAGTTTCTGCTCCTGCCGCATGGGATATTACGACAGGGAGTAAGGATGTGATCGTGGCCGTGATTGATACGGGGATGGATATGGATCATCCCGACCTTATGGCCAACCTTTGGAATAACAGTGGCGAAATCCCTGGCGATGAGCTCGACAACGATGGCAATGGCTATGTGGACGATGTCAATGGCTGGGACTTTGTGGAGAAAAACAATAACCCCGAAGATGTCGATGGGCATGGTACTCATTGTGCGGGAACCGTTGGTGCGGTGGGGGATAACGCCAATCAAGTGGCGGGGATTTGCTGGAATGTTAGCCTCATGCCTATTCGGGCGGGAAGTGCTCTTGGGCTATTTGATGTGGATATCGTAGAAAGCATACGTTATGCCGCTCGCAATGGAGCCAAGGTGCTTTCCAACTCTTATGGGGGGTCAGGATATAGCCAAACTATTTATGATGCGATTGATTATGCCAACGGCCTTGACGTGATTTTCGTGGCCGCAGCCGGAAATGATTCGAGCAATAACGACAGCTTGCCACAATATCCGGCCAGTTATGATTTGCCCAATGTGATTTCTGTGGCGGCGACGGATGATACAGATGCTTTAGCGAGCTTTTCCAACTATGGCCAAGAGTCGGTCGACCTCGGAGCGCCGGGGGTGGATATCGTTAGCACCTATTTGAATGGGGCCACCACTAGCATGGATGGCACATCAATGGCCTGTCCGTTGGTGGCGGGTGCCCTGGGATTGCTCGTTTCTATTGATCCTAGCATCACCCCTCCGGCGGCGAAACAGATGCTTCTCGATAGTGTAGATCCTATCGTTGGTTTGTCTGGAAAGACGGTGTCGGGCGGACGCATGAATGTGCACACTCTCTTTACTAATGCGAATGATTCGGATGGGGATGGCATGCCGGATTCATGGGAAGAGCTTTATGGTTTTGATCTGAATGATCCTTCCGATGCGGCATTGGATAATGATGCCGACTTCCTGACCAATTTGCTTGAGTTTCAGAACGGGTGCAATCCAACCAACATGGATACCGATGCCGATAGTCTGATTGATGGATGGGAGGTGCAGTATGCCTTTAACCCGTTGAATGTGTATGGACCGCTTCCTCGACTTCAGTATCTGGGTCGAAGTTCCGCTCCCCAAAATGCTTATGATGTGGCGATTCAGGGAAGCTATGCCTATGTCGCCGATGGAGAATATGGTTTATCTATTCTCGATATCACCAATCCCGAAAATCCATCCTTCGTTGGAAGCTACGCATCAGAGGGTTCGGCGCGCGGAATTGAAGTGGTTGGAAACTATGCCTATTTGTCGGATATCGACACGGGATTGCATATTATAGACATCAGTTCCCCCTCCCTTCCATTGCTCGCGAGTGTGGTTGATTTAGAGGCACACAATGTTGCGATCGAAGGGGACTATGCTTATGTGGCTCAAGGAGCAGACGGTCTTGCGGTTGTTTCAATTTCAGACCCCGCCAATGCGATGGTTGTTGGAACATATAATACGCAGTTTCTAACGGCTTATGATGTTGCCGTTTCAGGAAACTATGCCTATTTGGGCGGAGAGGAATATTTCAGCAAAATCAACATTTCAAACCCAACGGATCCGAGTTATTCCACCTCTGAACAACTATTGATTCCATCCGGATTGAGTCGCTCGATGGCCATGTTCTTTAATGGATCTAATTTCTTCCTCACATTAGAAAACTATGGATTTTCAGTATTTGAAGAAGATCTATCCATTGCCACTCGCGAGGAGGGGTTATCCTTTGCTTTAGGCATCTGTGAAAACGATGGCCTCATCTATATTGCCGATGGCTCGGAGGGGCTGCGGGTTTTAAATGGAGCCGATCTGTCCACTATTTCAGAACATAGTGAATACGAGAATATCTTCGCCCAAAAT
>JAOZSZ010000053.1:5863-8259 GCA_029939385.1 Pontiella sp.
CGATCTGTCCACTATTTCAGAACATAGTGAATACGAGAATATCTTCGCCCAAAATGTGACCTTTGCAAACGGATATGTTTTTGTGGCCGGCCGAACCGGTGGGCTGCATGTCTTTTTAGCTTCCGCGGATGCCGATGAAGATGGCTTGTATGACAAATGGGAACTCGACTATTTCGGATCCCTCGATCAAGGGGCTTTCGGGGACTATGATGGCGATGAAATCATTAACTGGGGTGAATACCTGGCGGGATTAAATCCAACCAATTCGGATCAGGATGCCGATGGATTGATCGACGGAACCGACGAGGTTTGCATCTATCTCACCGATCCGCGCACCCCCGACACCGATACCGATGGACTCACGGATTATTTCGAGGTCACCACCAACAGCGTAGATAATTTTTACTTTACCGATCCGCTTTCTCCTGACACCGATGGCGATGGAATGCCTGATAAATGGGAACTCGATCACGGGCTTAATCCAACGCTTGATGATGCCGCGGCCGATCCCGATGCGGATGGTGCCTCCAATTTAGAAGAGTATCAGGCCGGAACTGATCCTTCCAATCCCGACACCGATGCTGATGGAATGCCCGATGGCTGGGAAATCGATATGGGGATTGACCCGCTCGTAGATGATGCAACCGATGATCCCGATGCCGATACACTCAATAACCTATTCGAATACAATTTGCTCTTCACCGGAACCTACACCAACTTCACGAATCCGCTCAAATCCGATACCGATGATGATGGCTTAACCGATGCCGAAGAAATTGATCCGGCGGTGAATACCGACCCCAACAATCCCGATACCGATGGCGATGGAATGCCCGATGGCTGGGAACTCGATAACGGACTCGATCCGCTCTTCGATGACGCCGGTCTTGATCTGGATGGAGATACGCTCAGCAACTACGAAGAATTTTTGAACGGCAGTAATCCCAATAATCTCGATTCGGATAGCGATGGGTTTGACGATGCCTGGGAACGCGACTGGGGAACCAGCTCTACCAACGCCGCCGATCCGATTATGGTGGATGATGATCATTCATCAGATCCACAAGCTTATGATCCGATGATCAGCAGTACCAATGAAAATGGATCGTTATGGTTTCCTTTCGATGCGATTCAAGAAGGAATCGATGCTGCCCAAGATGGAGTGCTCGTTTTAGTGACCAATGGCTATTACATTGGGCATGGAAATGTGAATATTGATACCCAAGGCAAGGCTGTCAGAGTCGTGGCTTATAGTACCAATGCGGTGGATACCGTTATTGACGCGGATGGCCTAGGCGCAGGATTCCTCATCCAATCAGGAGAAACCACCAACACCCTCATTAAAGGGTTTTTAATTATCAGTCCAGTGGGAACGTGTGATGGTGATTGCGGATTTGAGCATGGTATTGTCTGCAAAGATGGTTCCTCTCCGTACATCGCAGATTGTATTATTTCCAATTGTGCCTTGTCTGGAGTGGATTGCTCCGATGGGTCGAGTCCAATCATCAGCAATACGGTGATAACGGCTTGTGGAAATGGGATTTACTGTCGAACCGGATCGTCTCCAACCATTATTGATTCTGTGATAGAGAATTCGTATGAAAGAAGGCGCGCGAGCGGGGCCCATGGAATGGGAATTGTTGCGATTGAAAGCACGGGATTAACGGTCTCTGGAACGACTATTCGGGGTTGTACAGACCGTGGGGTTTGGATGATGAGTGATCCTAATTGTTCCTTCATGGAGTGTCGTATTGAAAATAATTTGGGAGGCTTCCGTTTCCAAAACTGCACGCCCACTTTAGATAGCTGTACAATTATCGGAAATATTGCGCCAGACCATTTTACATTGAATGGGTTTGAATATCTTTCAGCGATGAATATCGCCTTGTATGCAGCAAATACAAATATTGTGGATGATGTTACTGACGATAATGAAAATGGTGCCGGCATTCTATTGTTGAGCGGTTCGGTTCTGACGTTGCAGAATAGCGTATTAGCACAAAACAGTGCCGTTGCACTGGATCCGGACTATGAACCATATAACGTGGAATCGGTGCCGGAATATGGTCTGGGTGGCGGTCTCTATATTGGAGAAAACTGCTATTCCATGAACATGAATTGTACCTATGGTAATAATGAAGCTCGTCGGGGCAGTGGAATTTCTAGTCATGGAACTCATCCGGACTATATTCGCAATACGGTGTTGTGGGGAAATGTTGCGGAGGATCAATGGATTGAGTCAACCGTCTATACCAATTGGGTTCCGGGCAGTATTGAAGGCGGGGTTACAAATTTTGTTCCTGAAGAAGTAACAACTAACACACTAAACGTTGCCTTATGTCCTGAGTATTCCTCGTTACATTGTCGGCATGGCGCGTTCGATGTTTGGTACTGCG
>JAOZSZ010000247.1 GCA_029939385.1 Pontiella sp.
TCGACTATGCCAAGGGCGATATCGCCCGAGTCGCCCGGTTAAGCCTATCTTCCTCAAAACTGCTCGGCTGTTTTGTAGCACTATTGGTTGGGGGATTGTATGTGCTTGCAGAACCGCTACTGGTTCTTTGGTTGGGAAGTGGAGCGGAGTCCTATGTGCTTCTCTTCCGTGTTATGATGATTTACTTGGTATTTACGATTGGCGAGGCCGTCCTTTGGCAGATCTATACCACGCTGAATAAAATGCATATTACAGGGATCATAAGTGTGACCGCCGGAGGGATCAATATTGTAGTTTCCATGCTATTGATTTATACAGGATTGGGTGCGATAGGGGTTGCCCTTGGAACGGCGATCTCCTCGATTTTGTCATCGGCCCTGGCCGTTCCACTTGGGGTTTGCCGAGAATTCAAGTTGCCGTATAAAACCGTATGGTGGAACTATATTTGTGCCGCCTTCATGTTTGGAGTTTCCTTTATATCAATAACGGTTGCATTTTATATTGCGAAAACGTCTATCGTTGGGGCCGCAGGGGCTTTTATGGTCTTATTTTTCGGCGGACTTTTCCTTGCCGAGAAAATTATTCTCACCTCTTCGGAGCGAGATCTTCTTATGGCGGCGGTGCGGAAGGCGATTGGGGTTCTGCGGAGATCTAGCTTGCGCGGGGCATAATTAATGAATCTTTTTTCACTCATTTTGTTCGGTGCGCTCAATGTCGTAATGGTGATTTACTACCTGTCTAGCAAGGGACGTTTCTACCAGTTTCCCTTCTGGGCGGGCATGATTGCGCTGGGGTGGTTTTTTCCTCAGGCGGTTGGTGGATATTTTAACTACGGCGAATTCCCGAGTAATGCCTACTCGGATGGAATGTTTTTTGCGGCATTGTGCATGGCTTCTTTGTGGGGTGGGTTTGAGTATGCTGTGAAAAGGGTTCCATCCACTAAGATATCTTGGTTGGGTGCCCCTTTTAATCCCCAGAAGTTATATTATGCCGGTGCCGCACTTTGCCTGTTCGGATTCTTTTTTCAGTGGAAACTTTGGTCTCTCCCTGAAGAAATGCTGGCGCAGTCGCAATGGACGGGGGCCACGGTCAAATACCTATTCTTAGCGAGTGTGTTTAAGATGGGGTTTATCGCGCTATGGCTGCTTTACCTAAGTCAACCGCGACTCGTTGCTCCCCGGCTTCTGATCTTTATTATCCCCTGCATGCTACTGTTTTTTGAAGCGGCTTTGTTCCGGGGTCGCCGAGCCGGAATGATGGATTTGGTATCCTATTTATTCGTGTGCTTGTGGTTTGTGCGGCGAATTTCTTTACCCCGGTGGTTTTTAAATTTAGGACTATCATTAGGGTTGATATTAATTAACAGTGTTCAAACTTATCGATTAATTTTGATGAATAAAGAGATGCCTTTATCCGAGCGCCTATCAGAAGCTGCCGGCGCAGATTACCTCGAAACATCGAAGGGGAAATGGCAGGACTCGGGGCCCGAATTTAAAAATTATATCTATTACCGCCAGATCCATGCCGATACCGGGGTCTACGATTTCGGCATCGTTCATTGGAACCGCTTTGTATCCAATTATGTCCCCGCGCAGCTGATTGGAAAAGAGCTGAAAAAGAAGCTGAAGCTGACGCCAACGGACTTGGATATAAAGCTCTTGGTCGAAGAACGATATGGACATACTTTTAAGCTGGGAACCACCTCGACCGGCTTCAAGGATGCCTTTGGTTCATTCGGATGGTTTGGGGGAATCAAGTTTCTACTTATTGGATTGCTAATGGGAACCTTGTATCGACATGCCATGAGCGGGGCATTTTTAGGCCAACTCCTTTACGTTTATTTGCTAACCAAAGGGATGCAATGTGTCTCTCATGGAACGAATGATATTTTGGTAAGGGTTTGGGTTTATTTCTTTGTTTTGGGATATCCTATCTTGGCTTGGGCAAAGATCAGGAATAGGTTGCCCATGAAGGATTAAGTGTTCCTTGTAGAATAGGAATTTAAGATGAGAACACCATAATGGATAATAAATTGAAGAAGCCACAAGTGTTGGCCTGTCAGCATGGTGCCCGGCGCAGATATGCTGTACCGCGCATGTTGGAACAGGCAGGAATGTTGGCGGGGGTTTATACGGACTCCTCGGCTCATAGTGTTTTGGGAAAGTGCGCAAGCCTATTTGGGAGCCACGCTCCAGCGGGGATGAAGCGTTTAGCCGCGAGGGAGATTAAGGGAGTTCCCCCAGATAACATATTTTCATCGGATGCATATAACTTGTATGAGATGGGCCAAAAACTATTGAGGTCGAAAAAAAAAGGAATCCAGTTATTTCAACAGCGATACGAAATGCTGTCACGAACCATGACAAAATGGGGCCTGCAAGAAGCGGATGTGGTGTACACGATGTATAATGAAAACTTAGAGTTCATCCGCTGGGCAAAAGGGCAAGGGGCAACCATTATAGTG
>JAOZSZ010000054.1 GCA_029939385.1 Pontiella sp.
GAGCTTTCTTGGCAGGAGCTTTCTTGGCAGGAGCTTTCTTGGCAGGAGCTTTCTTAGCAGGAGCTTTCTTAGCAGGAGTCTTCTTGACGGGGGTCTTCTTAGCAGGAGCCTTCTTCGTAACAGTCTTTTTCTTTATAGTCTTTTTCTTTGCAGTGGCCATAGAGCTCCTTCGATTACAGAAATACACAGTTCACCCATTATAGGTGCGAAAGGGGGGAATTAATAGTAAGTTCCATCAGCCGTCAACGCTATTTGGCAAAATTGTGAATAAGATCGCCTTTCACTCATTTGGCTTGAAGATTTCGCGCACAACAAACACTATTTCCCTATGAAACAAATTTTTCAATCTTACCCTGCACATCCTTGGCTATCTGAATGGATGCTAGAACCTCGGGATTGCGGAACAACCTTTCGTAAAAAAAATGCGGGCTATTTTTTTAAGACCCAAGAAATTGCGGGACGAATCGCTCCCAATCTTGAATCACCGGAATGGATCCTTCAGCTTCCCATTCCTCAAAATAGCCGATTCAATATGCTATTTAACGGCTTTTGTGGTTATTTTAACAAAAATAAACATACGTGTTCTATCGAAGTGATGATGCCGGAGTCGGGCGTTCTTTGGGGTCGTTTTTCTGACATTCCCTCTCCCATTCTTATTTCTGACTCACCGATCCATGAAACGGCCGGCTTTCAATGGTTAGAAAATGATACCACTCCTGCTCTACTCGCGATTCGTGATGGCCAGTTTTGCCTCACAACCAAATCCCATATTTTCAGCGATGCCGTTCAATTAGCCGAATCATATCTTGCGAAAGATCTCGAATCTTTCCTTTCGGACGAACTTTCCCAACGGGCCGGAGCCAACAATCTGTTGGAAGAAATGAACCACCACGACTCGCTCACCGTCATTAGTATGGAATGTATGATGCGTGCTCTGCGACCGGCAGAAGGAGATCTTTCTGGCCTGTGGAGCCAGTCGCCCAACGCAGAGGATGCTGAATTTAATGCGAACGAAATTTATACGCTCACACTCGCATGGCGGCATATTAATATTAGGGTTGCTGAAGATCTTATACGCAGCGGCTTAAAACTGCAGAATAGCTCCGGGGCCATTCCCGTCACTTATTCACCACACAAAACCTTTTCCATACTTGAAGCTCCAAAACCACTCCTGTCAAAGGCGGCCGAAAAAGTTTGGGAAATTCGCAAAGACCCCCAGTTTCTCGCTGAAATCATCCCATTACTCCGACGGCATTTACAGTGGATGCTGCATCATTTCAGCCCCAAGCGCCGCGGCTTGCACTGCTGGCAAAGCCAGAATGAATCACTTACTCAAGAAATTTACGAAACCAATCTCGCCACCGTCGATCTAACCGTTCTTCTACTCACAGAAATCGAAGCTTTAAATCGTCTGCAGAAAGCCGAAGTAACCTCCTCAAATTATTCCCCTTACTTTTCGAACGACGCCGAAACACTAAAGCATAATCTGCAATCTCAGTTCTGGAACGAAGAAAAAGGACAGTTCAATAATGCAATCCTCCAAAATCGTATAATTACACTTGAAAGCTTTTCATCCTTCATTCCTTTGCTCTGGAAAAAGCTCCCTCATCATCAAAAAGATCAAATACTCGACCAAGTTAAGGAGTCAGGAAATTTGCCGGGAGGGGTAAATATACTCTCCTGGAAAAAATCTACCCTTAATGACCACTCGCTTCCGTTACTCCAACAATTGATCCTGCTCGAAACACTCAAAACGGCCGACCCAAATGGTTCTTTAATTCACGACTTTACGCGAATCACACTACAAGGATTTTTGGAGTGGCACACCCTTTCAATTGAAGAGCAAAAAAAACTTCCCATTGATCCTGTTGCGGCGGCCTACATTATCAATCTCCAATCCACTCACCACTATCGTTACCACGCCAAAAAAGCCCTCACCCGTCGACTCTTTAATACCGTACGAAAATATCGTATCGATTATTTTGATTTCAGCGTACTAGCCGTCACCCTACTGACCCTCTTTAGCGTTCATGTCATGTATGACCTCATGCACCAGCCTCCTTCGTTGAGTAGTCTTGAAGCAAAAATGGATAGTGCCTATTCTAATAAAGATGCCTATCAAACGATTAGAAATAGCACCCTGATTATTACCCACTACCCCGATCAAGCGATCTTGGCTAAATTATTTATGGCCAACATTTTAATGACCCAAAAAGAATTTGAAAAAGCGTCCGCCTTATATATGGATATTCGGGAAAAATATCCCGACAGTCCGGGATCCATGATTGCACTTGGACTGGCCTATCAGCAACAAGGCCGCTTCGAGGAAGCCGATAAAAATTATACTGAATTCATCTATCTATTTGATGAAATTTTACCCGAACTCGTTGAGGAAATAAAACAATACCGCTACCTGATGAAGGAGGGTTTTCGCTCGCCACCAAACTGGCAAAAAATTTATAGATATCAACTTATGCATGAACTATAGTTCAGATATATTTACATTCATACTGGAGAATTCTAAATGAAACCATTTTATCGTATCGCATTGTCCGCCGCCCTGCTTTTGGTCGCATCGAGTTGCTTTCGCCAAGAAGCCCAAACCGCTGAGTATTTTGTGCCAAAAATGAGCACCCCTGAAGCGGCTACATATCTTCAAAATAGAATAAAGAGGATCCCCGGAATCATCGACATCTCCTCCAATTTAAAGGCCCATACATTAACCGTCCGCTATGAAAGCGACATCATTCGAATCATGAATATTGAAGAAACAATCGCCCTTGCTGGATATGCCGTAAACAATCGTCCCCAACATTCTAAAAACTAAATCATCACCAGGAGTTAAATCATATGAAAATTAATGTTTCCGCCCTTCCACTCGCCGAACAGAAAAAAGAGGCCCTCATTGTCTTTTTCCAAGGTTCAGAAAACTTACTTCCTTCCGGAAATAACACCCTTAAAAAACAACTTGAAACCCTACTCAAAAAATCTTCCTTTAAAGGTGAAGCCGGACAAACCGCCATCTTTCCGGGGGCTGAATCACAAATCATTGTTGCCGGAATTGGAAAAGCCAACACCTTCCACAACGGCCTACTTGAACAGGCCGCCGGAGCGGCGGTGCGTACAGGTCAGGCGGCAGGACTTAAATCTTTCGCCGTAACCGCTACAATTAAGCTCAAAGAGGTTTCCGAAGCAGACTATCAACTACTCGTCGGTCGGGGCGCTTGTTGGGGGAGCTACGAATATTTAAAATATAAAACCACGAAGAAAAAGAAAACCACACCTACCCTCTCTTTTGCAGGAACCATAAAAGACCGCACGGCCATAAAAAGAGCCCAAGCCCAAGGAACAGCCCTACTCTCTACGGCCGATGTGGCCAACGGCCCCGGAAGCGATTCCACTCCAGAGAATATTGCCCAGTGGGCAAAAGAGATGGCCAAAGAAAATGGACTGTCTTGTCAAATACTCGGCGATGCCGAGCTCGCAAAAAAAGGATGCGGCGGGATTCTTGCTGTGTCTCAGGGCAGTGCAAAAGGGGCTAAAATGATTATCCTTAAGCATGCCGGAACCGATAAGAAAGCCAAACCCATCGTACTCGTTGGAAAAACCGTCACCTTTGACTCCGGAGGAATCTCACTCAAAGCTGGCAAAGGCATGGGTTGGATGCGCTACGACAAATGCGGCGGCATGGCCGTACTCTCCGCCATGCAAATGATTGCCCGTATGAACTTAAAAACACCGGTGATCGGGATTCTTGGCGCGGCCGAAAATATGCCTGGTGCCAATGCCATCCGTCCCGGCGATATTATTACGGCCTATAAAGGAAAAACGATCGAAGTGCTTAATACCGATGCCGAGGGGCGCTTGGTGCTCGTTGATGCCATTGGAATGGCCCTTGATTTCAAGCCCGCCGCCATCGTTGATGTCGCCACCCTAACGGGCGCAGTAATTGTGGCTCTTGGATCTGCCGCGGCCGCAGTGCTGAGCAATAACGAAAAACTTACGCAAAGCCTAATTTCTGCTGGAGCAACCGCGGGTGAACGCCTTTGGCCTCTTCCCCTTTACAAAGAATATACTGACGATATAAAAAGTGACTTTGCCGACCTTTGTAATATCAGCAAATCCAATGGAGCCGGCACCGCAACCGCCGCCGCATTTCTGCAGGAATTTGTGCCCGAAGATATTCCATGGGCACACATCGACATTGCGGGAACCGCTTGGTTGGAATCGCCCAAACCCCATCAAGCTCCCGGCGCAACGCTCTTCGGCGCACGCCTGCTTGCTCAGTGGATTCTACAAAAATAATCCGTCATGGACTTCCCCGCAGCCGGCGCAATATTCATCTACTCCATCGCGGGGCTGATCTGTCTGGGGGGCCTAATCCTATCGTGTCTATCGCTCTCGGGAACGTGGGCGGTATTGCTGGCAACTGGATTAGTGGCATGGATTCGATGGCCGGAATTTCCCGGCATCGGAACCTTACTCATCTTCTTGATACTGTGCATCGGTGTTGAGGTTCTTGAAGCCGTTGCGGGAGCGTGGGGCGTTCAAAAACGTGGGGGAACCAAAGCCGCTGGATGGGCCGCTCTGGGGGGCGGATTTCTTGGCCTAATCGGCGGTAGCTTCATCCCTATCCCCATAATCGGAAGCGTACTAGGCATGATTGTGGGAAGCTTTTGTGGTGCATTCTTCGTTGAACATTCAAAAATGAAAAAGGTTCATCACGCCGCACATGTCGCGACCGGCGCGGTGATGGCCCGCCTTGCAATCATCTTCCTTAAAATGGGAGTAACCCTTGCGATGATTTTTACCCTCATCATGGGGTTACTTTTCATATAGGCCAATCGCCGAAATCCTTATAATTTCCGAATTTCTTCGGAAATGCGCATGGAACAATAGCGCTCGCCGCACATAGAACAATAATGTTGATCCACTTGATCGCGCTCCTCAGGAGGAAGAGAAAGACGACGATATTCACGAGCACGCTGGGGATCAAAAGAAAGGTTATACTGATCCTCCCAACGAAATTCGCGTCGCGCCTTGGTCATCGCAATATCACGATCCATCGCGCCCGAAACCCCTTTAGCTAAATCCGACGCATGGGCCGCAATTTTATGAACAATCACGCCCTCTTTAACATCGTCGCGATCCGGCAACCCCAGGTGTTCTTTCGGAGTGACATAGCAAAGCATCGACGTTCCATACCAACCGATCACCGCGCCACCAATGGCCGAGTTCACATGGTCATAGCCCACCGCACAGTCAGTAACCAGCGGCCCCAACGTGTAGAACGGTGCTTCAAAACAATCGCGTAATTGCAAATCCATGTTTTCTTTAATCTTATCGAGCGGCACATGTCCGGGGCCCTCAATCATCACCTGCACATCATATTCCCAAGCAATCTGGGTCAACTCTCCGAGTGTCTTGAGTTCGGCAAGCTGGGCTTCATCGTTGGCATCCTCGATACAGCCCGGACGAAGACCATCGCCCAATGAAAAAGTTACATCATACGCCTGCATAATTTCACAGATCTCGCGAAAGTGTGTGTAGAGAAAATTCTCGGCGTTGTTGTCCATCATCCACTTGGCCAAGATTGACCCGCCGCGACTCACAATACCCAGTTGCCGATTTTTTACCGCCGGAACCGTGTTGCGTAGCACGCCAGCATGAATCGTAAAATAATCAATGCCCTGCTCCGCCTGCTCAATCAACGTATCGCGATAAAGTTCCCAACTCAGACCCGCGGCATCATCATCAATTTTTTTAAGTGCCTGATAGAGCGGAACGGTGCCAATCGGGGTGGGTGAATTTCGCACAATCCATTCCCGCGTGTCGTGAATATCTGTACCGGTGGAAAGATCCATCACCGTATCGGCCCCCCAGAGGGTTGACCACTGCATTTTTTCGACCTCCTCCTCAATGGAGGAACCGAGCGCGGAATTACCAATATTTGCATTAATCTTAGTGCGGAACTTTCGACCAATAATCATGGGTTCGGCTTCAGGATGATTAATGTTAAGAGGAATAACCGCACGACCCGCGGCCACTTCGTCGCGCACAAACTCCGGTTTAACTAGCTCGCGAATGGCAACAAATTCCATTTCGGGGGTAATGATTCCCTGCCGAGCATAGGCCATTTGAGTCACTGTTTTCCCCGATTTTGCCCGTAACGGTTTTCGCTTTAACCCCTGAAAGGCTTTTTGAGGATTAGAGAGCGTATCGACTCCGGAAACATGAACCTCGGTATCACCGCGTTCGGCAATCCAAGCGCTACGGATCGAGGGAAGTCCCTGCTTGAGATCGGCTTCGTAAGCAGGGTCGGTATATGAACCACTCACATCGTAAAGCTGTAGGTTGTCGTTGTCGCCGTGTAGCTTAATTTCACGGAACGGTACGCGAATATCTGAACGCGATCCTTCAATGTATACCTTTTTAGACCTTGGAAAATATTTACCGTAACCACTCATAGCTCTCCTCTAAAACAAATGATAGGGAAACGGAAGGCGGGACCACCGAATCGCTTCCCTTCGCGGCATAACCCGCACAGGTTCCAAGGGTTGAAATCTCAGTCGGCTCCCACCGACTCCCCCAGCGAACGAACTCGAAAGCTACTCCTTCGCCAGCGCGATGCAAACTCGATTTTATAAAAAAAAGAGGCTGGAATATAAATTCCAGCCCCTTCAAAAGTGGTGGGCGGTAGAGGACTCGAACCTCCGACCCCCTGGGTGTAAACCAGGTGCTCTAACCAACTGAGCTAACCGCCCTTCTTCGTCAAAAACGAGCGCATATAGTAATCAGATCACCGAATGAGTCAAGCGATGAACTTGAAAATTTAAAACCACACTCAGCCCAATACGTCCTTAAGCGCCGCCAAGGTTGTCCGATTCTGCGACGGGGTTCCAAGGGTAATGCGAATGTGATCCGGCAAACCATATGGATCCATGGGCCGAACAATCACTTTCCGCTTCTGCAATTCCTCAAAAACCTCGCGCCCCTTTCCGGTCTTAACGAGAATAAAGTTTGCGCCCGATGGCACGGTTTCGATTCCAAGTTTCGGAAGCTCGCGTTCAAAGAATTCTAATCCCTGGAAAACCATTTCGCGGGTTTCGACAATATGGGTAACATCATCAAGCGCGGCCATGGCGGCGGCCAACGCCATCGCATTCACGTTGAAGGGCTGGCGCACCTTATTCAGCAGATTAATTAACGTGGGGTGAGCAATCGCATAACCAATACGCAGGCCGGCCAATCCATAGGCCTTAGAGAAGGTGCGCAAGACAATAATATTTTCTTTCCCCGCACGGATATGCTTGAGCACATCCGGCTTTTGCTCCTCGGGCATAACTTCAAAATAGGCTTCATCAAAAATAGCGACCACGTGATCGGGTAACTTTTCGATAAAAGCATCAATGGCGTCGGGCGAAATCATGGTTCCAGTTGGATTATTCGGATTACAAATGGCTACAATGCGGGTTTCCGGCGTTATCGCCGCCAGCATGGCATCGAGATCGTGTGTGTGCTCCGGCATGGATACACGAATCACTTCGCCTTGATACAGCGCCGCGGCAAGGAAATAGACCGCAAAAGCCTCGTCTCCCATAATTAAATTAGTCCCCTTGCCTAAAAATACGTGGCAAAGAAAAACAATGAGCTCGTTACTGCCACAACCCAGCAATAGGTTTTCGGAATCAACACCGAGTTTTCCGGCTAACTTACGTTTGAGATAGAAGGCTCCGCCATCGGGATAACGATGCATTTCACCCACCGCTTCCTGCATAGCCTGCATGGCCATAGGTGATGGGCCTAACTCATTTTCGTTCGATGCCACCTTGACGATCTCTGCGATATCATCAAAACCCAATTCACGCGCAACCTCTTCAATCGGTTTGCCCGGTTCGTATACCCGCAAATCAGAAATCCACTCTTTCGCCTTCATTGGTCAAACTCCTCTTAATTGATAAAAATAGCATTCTAGCATGCCGCGGCGCGGGGGCAATCCTCTTTAGCGGCCATTCAGCAGATGACAAAATGATCCCTAAAATCTCGCCCGTACTCATCGTATAAATGATGCATTATTTATTTAATATTTCAAATATACGGGTTTGTAATACGGGTTTTCAATTGATAGCATGTTTAGTAAATTCAATCGTAAATTAAAGAGGGGGACGCAATGCTAGGTATAGAAGATCCATGGGTAGTTACCGCCTT
>JAOZSZ010000248.1 GCA_029939385.1 Pontiella sp.
CGGTTTTGACAGATAGTAGCCTTACCTCAGAAGAAGATTTTTATGCACTGAACTCCAGCGGAGAATCGGATGGAGCAAAAATGCTTCGCTATTCCCTCTCTCAAATCCCTGATGTCTCTGAATCTTCATTCCAAATAAATCAGCAGATTAATGAACAAATTGCGGCTCGGGGCACCGAATTCCGCTCCATGAACGGATTTGCCTCTACCCAACCTCGCTTTGATAAGCCGACCGGTGTTGCGGGGCCAAATGCAACTGAAGAAAATACGCTTCAGGGCTGGATTCGAGCCTATGGATCTGTTGGAAATAGAGATTCGGATAATAACTTTGCGGCCTACGACTCTGACACCTGGGGATCGGTGATCGGAATCGACAAAAGCTTTGGCAACCTACTGATCGGTTTTGCGGGTGGATATGCCCAATCCGAGATTGATGCGGGATCAGCCTACTTCGCCGATATAAAAACCTACCATGGATCCATCTACTCCACGATCGGAGGTGAATCCCTCTATATCGATCTAGCTGCAACTTATGGCTATTCTGAGACCAAGGAAAATAGTGCTTCTATGACCCAAAGTGAGTTCGACTCGGATATCTATAGCGCCTACATCGGAATCGGAAAGGGCTTCGATATCAAAGAAAAAATCTCCCTTACACCCGAAGTAACCTTCCTAGCCTCCTTCTATGAGCAACAAGCTTATGACCGCACAATCCTCGGTACTACAAAAAACATTGACGCCTACGACACCCAATCTTATATGGGCACCGTGGGCATCAACCTAGCAACCATCCATCAATTGGATTGGCTAAGCCAAGATTTTGCCTGTATCCCCGAAATTCGCGCTCATTGGTTACACGACTTTAATGCTGACCCAGACGAATACACCTACTCTCTTTCAGGCACGCCCTACACCTTCGGAGTTCGCCCGCGTGAAGAGAATCTATTCCGTTTAGGCTGTGGATTTGATATGTGGAGCTGGAAACACCAAAATGCTAAATTTGAGGTCGACTATGATGGCCTTTTCTCAGCGGGCTATACCGAGCATGTTATAAGCGGAAAAATGACCTACCGTTTCTAGAGCTTCTTGCCTATAAAAACAAAAAAGGCGACTCATACGAGTCGCCTTTTTTATTCCCTTATTTGATCAAAACCCCAACGATATTATTTATCGGTCAGGGCAACGATACCGGGAAGTTGCTTCCCTTCCATAAATTCAAGAGAAGCCCCGCCTCCGGTAGAAATATGGCTCATTTGATCTGCCACACCAGATTGCTTAACCGCAGCAACACTATCGCCACCCCCAATAATACTTATGCTGTCAGATTTGGCTACGGCTTCACAAACCGAAAAGGTGCCACGAGCAAAAGGGGCCATTTCAAAACAGCCCATGGGACCATTCCAAACTACCGTCTTGGCGCGGGCCACTTCATTACAATAAAGCTCAATGGTCTTTGGGCCAATATCGAGAGCCATCCAACCCTCTTCAATATGATCTTCAACCACTTTCACATTAGCATCAGCAGAAAAGGCATCGGCCGCTACGTTATCAATTGGCAGGAGAAGCTTAACCCCCTTCTCCTCCGCTTGCTTAAGAATTTTGGCCGCCAACTCAACCTTATCCTCTTCAAGAAGTGATCCGCCAATCGATTTCCCTTGTGCTTTATAGAACGTATAAGCCATTCCGCCACCGATCAGGATGACATCGCACTTATCCATTAAATTAACAACCACATCAATCTTACCGGAAATCTTTGCTCCACCAATAATAGCCACAAATGGCTTCTCGGGAGCTTCGAGTGTTTTCCCAAGATATTCGATCTCCTTTTCGAGCAGGAAGCCTGCCGCGCATTGGTCTATATATTTTGTAACCACGGCCATCGAAGCGTGTGCGCGGTGCGCGGTACCAAAAGCATCAGAAATATAGATATCACCATAAGAGGCGAGTTCCTTGGCAAAGGCCTCCTGCTCTTCTGATGTGCATCCCTTCCCTTCCTCCTCTTTATAAAACCGAACATTTTCAAGCAGCAAGATTTCGCCCGACTGCAGACCATCAACCAAAGCCTTTACTTCAGAACCGATCACATCCGGAGCAAGAGTAACCTTCGCATCAACCAACTCGGCAAGGCGATTAGCCGCGGGTTGGAGAGAAAACTCCATATTCTTTTCACCCTTCGGACGACCACAATGACTCATCAGAACAAGTGATCCGCCATTTTCCAACACATAATTAATGGAAGGAAGCGCCGCCACAATGCGGGTATCATCGCCCACTACACCCTCTTTAATCGGCACATTAAAATCGACGCGCATCAGTACACGCTTACCCTGAACCTCCAAATCTTGAATCGTCAGTTTATTCATAAATCTGCTCCTTTTGAGTTAAACCTTCTTAAAAATAAGCCATTAACTATAAGCATATCCAAATTTGAGTCAAACGAAAGCGGGGGAATCACCAG
>JAOZSZ010000249.1 GCA_029939385.1 Pontiella sp.
CGCGAAAATCCCTAAACTATTGAATGCCCTTAAAACTTATAATATGGCCGATGGAATTCCACGCCTGTTCTATCACCTCAATCGCCTGCCCTTCTCCCCCGAAACTCACTTTCCTGCGATTGCCGAATCACTCAAACTACTCAATCCAAAAATTAAAAATCTAAATTTTTCATGGAAGCCAATAGGTTCCCAATATTGGGAAATCGATATTAGCGAAAACCCAAATCTTGACGATATATCACCCCTTTGCGGTCTTAAGATCCAACGTCTGAATGCCCATAATACGGGCACACCCGATCTCAAGCTATTAACCGAACATGGAATGAAAGAGCTTTACCTATCAGGCACGGCGCTCAATCATTTATTTGAACTCGACCAGTTGGCTGATCTTCACGTGCTCGACATTAGCCACACCCGTATCCGTAATTTAGCCAATATTGTTAAATATCCAAAACTAACCTCGCTCAACATTAGCCATATTGAAGGGCTTTCCATTTCTCCACAGCTCATTTGGATGCGTAATCTAAATGTGTTAACGGTCTCTGCCTCATTTCAAAATGACCCCACTATTCGCACCCTATCTAATCGCGGTGTCATTATTATTTACGCCGATAAATAAAAACCCAACAGCATGAGCGCAGAAAATTACAATCCGACACGAATCACCTTGCTCGCCAAGCTCAAAAATCCCGACAATCATAATGCTTGGCTCGAGTTTGAGAAAACCTATCGTAGCTTTATCTTAAGCTTGATTATTCGTATGGGCATCAATCAAGAAGATGCCAAAGACATTAGTCAGGCGGTCCTTACCAAGGTCTGGCAAAAGATTGAAAATTTTGAATATAACCAAAATAAAGGTAAGTTCCATAATTGGCTCGCGGCCATGACTCGCAATACCGTACGAGATTTCTTCCGAAGCAAGAAAAACTTTATTACAGGCAGAGATTCGGTCGAATATAAAGAACACTATATCGACATTGAAAAGCAGGTACTTCCAGACATTGAAAATCTTGCCCGAGAAGAATGGGTGCTACATATCACCAATCTTGCATGGGATAATATCAAGGGTGATATCTACAAAACAAAGCGGGATGTTTTTAAGATGGTTTCTCAGGAAATACCGAATAAAGAAATTTCCAAAAAACTAGGGATTTCTGAAACTAGTGTCCGAGTTTATAAAGCCGAGGTTTTTGAAAAAATGAGAATTGAAATTACTCGACTCAATCGGAAGTTGGGATAAATCCCTTTTTTTCACAAGAATCTATTTAATGCTCTCGCTAAACTTTATGGATCGTCACCTGACCCCGTAATCGGTCAACATCATTAAGCTCAAGCAAACCAGAAATAAGGGTTAGCGCATTCGCCGCGCCACAAATCATTCCCCTAATAATTGCTTCATGAATTGATCGACCCTGATTCAATTCTACCGCTAAACCAGCCATTACCGCATCACCACTTCCAACAGGATTAATGGCCTTAATTTTTGGTGGATAAATTCTTAAGGTTTCAAATTTATTGATATAGAAAGCCGAATGACCTCCGCGCGTAATCAGCACAGATTGAGCACCCCGTTGAATCAATTCTTTTGATGCTTCTATTAAATTATCAGAACCCATTGTATGCCGCAGTTCAACATCATTAATTTTCACCAGAAAAGGATTATGCTTAAGAGCTAAAAGAAGTGATTCTCCGGGAGTATCGAGCATTACCCGCCCGCCCTGACGGGCTACCATTTTTGAGATTTGTGCATAGGCATCGATAGGTGCTCCGATAGAAAGTTTTCCAGAAACTGAAACCATCCTATCCGAAAATTCTAAGGAATTTAGAAGCATCATCATTCGATCCCAATCTTGGATTGAGATCGGTGGCATCTCCTCAACTAACTCAGTAGGTTCAGGATTATTCTCTTCTATGAGAGTCTGGCAAATCCGGGTTTCGCCCGTCACCTCCACGTGCTGAAAAACAACCTCCTCATGGGCCAGTATTTTTTTTACTCGCTCGCCATTGGCTCCACCCAAAAAACTAACTAGCATAGAGGTGCCACCAAGTTGAGTGACCATCCTTGCCGTATTAGCACCTTTTCCTCCCACACTATTAGTTAGCCGTAAAACACGATTCACTCTACCTTTTTCAAACTTTTTAAATTCAATAATGCGCTGGATACACGGTGTAAATCCACAGCAGATAATGGGTTTTGAAGATGCACTTATCATAGAAGTAGAGTTTATCGCTTTTTTTAAAAAATGGGAGTAGACAAACTAGAAATTTCGGGTAAGTTACTCGCTCCTTTATTGGAAACGGTGGGGTAGCGAAGCGGTCAAACGCAGCAGACTGTAAATCTGCCCTCTTAGAGTTCGATGGTTCGAATCCATCCCCCACCACCATTTTCTTTTGGGGACGATTAGCTCAGCTGGCTAGAGCACTGCCTTGACATGGCAGG
>JAOZSZ010000055.1 GCA_029939385.1 Pontiella sp.
CGAAAATCCGGCCCTAAAAATTCGAGTAAGAATTCATTTATTCGGGAATAACGAAATCCTTTAAGGGTTGGATGCTGGGGGTTTTAGGTTCGGGTTCGAGCTCCGCTTCCGGTGCTGGTTCGTCTGGGTTTTTGGCCTTATTTTGTTCGATTAACTGCTGCACTGTTTTAATCGCTTTGTTTTGTTCATCGGTCTTTCCTGCATACTTACAGGCACTTGCATAGCTTATCCAGGCGGAGAGGCTATGGGGTGAAAGTTGAATCGCTTTATGGAGTGATTCGGTTGCGGCTTCAAATTCTTTCAAAAGGAATTGGCTGTTTCCTAAGCCAAGCCATGTTTTTGAAATAGAGTCATTTCCTTGCAACAAGAGTGAAAAGATCGCTTTTGACTCGGCCGGACGGTTGAGTGCTAAAAAGAGAGATCCCGAACCAATTAATTCGCCCGGATTTCCCGCTCGGCAGCCTTGGCCAACTTTTTCTGCATAGACGACACGCGCGGCTTCTAGTTTCGCTAGTGCTGCGGCTTGTGCCTCTGCGTGGTTTAGGAGGGGAGCAAACTCCTCTTTGTTTAAGAGCAAGATTGCGGTGGTTCCATCGAAGTAGGCTAATTTCCAGATTTTACGGGAAAGCAGGGAGACGATGCCTTGCGGAGCGGAAGATGCTAGCGTGTTAATAATGATTGCTTCAGGGCGGTAGGTTTCGTAGAGGGTATTATAGGCCGTGGAGTTTCCTCTCATCATGAAGTTAAGGTCTTTTAGAAGCTCATGGTCATAGCGTCCAGGGCGATAGTCGATAAAGATTTTTCGAGCGGGATATTTCCATGCAAGGTAACCTCCATCGGCGGCAAAGTTGATGGCTTTTTTGGGGAAGGCGGGGTGCCCAATAATGGCTTCGGCTCCAGAGGGATATAGATCCTCTTCGATGCCAAAACCAAAAGATGAAGCACTTCCAAGTTTGGTGTAGGCACAATTACTAACCACGGGGATGAGGGAGAGGATGATCAAAAGGAGTAAAATGATTTGGGTAATGGGGCCGAGTAGTCTTCCCTGTCTGCCGAGTAGCGTTTTAAATGATCCCGATAAGTATTCACCAACTGCACTCAGGCTCAATACGACAAAAGGAAAAGAGAGTACGGCGAAAAGTTGAATGGCGCGTGGGGATGTCCATGCAAAGAATGCTCCGAGAATAGCTAATACGGTTAGCATGATCGGTAACCGTTTCTTTAGAGTAATCAATCCGCCTGCTCCTAATATAAGGGTCAGAAAGATTAATTGTTTTTGGTCAGGTATTTGGAAATATTCATTAAAGAGGGACGCCCAGTAAAAAGGATGAGGCGATTGAATATTTGCGATTACCTGCCTGTGTAGCTCAAAAAAGTAGGGGTTGATTAGTGTGACGGCGAGTAGGGCCAAAGCGAGCCCGGTTAGTGCACTAAAGTGAAGATTCTGCTGATTTTTTCGGTGGTTGATTTTTGTGCTTTGTTTCGCTTGAATGGCGGCCATTGCCACAATAAATGGACCAAACAAGAAGGATCCATGCATATTCGTCCAGAGCATTTGTAGTGGAATAAGTACTGCAAATAAGAGCATGGGTTTCTTTAGGGAAGTCAGTAGATAGACAAACAGGGCGATGAAAAGCATCATCAGAGTTTGTGGTGAAACATCGAGCGTTTGGAAAATCAATTGGCCAGATATTAAGAGGGCGAATCCTTGACTGAGCGGGCCTCCCCATTTTTTGGAAACTTGAATCAATAGAATAAAGGCGGCGAGTAGACCCAGCACATTAATGATGATCAGAAGAGGAGCCCCTCCCATATTCCACAAACCATACACGGCTTTGTCGTAGAGATGAGTGGTGTTGACCACGGAGTCGGCTTCAAGAAAAGAGATTGGAGCGTTGTTTCTTCCCTGTGCTAGATGAGTCCAGATTTCAGGAGTACTAATCGTTCGAATGCCAATTAAGGCGATAAAAACGAGGCCAAGAATTACATAGATGATGGATGTTCCGAATGGCTTCTTCGTCATATTTTCTCCCTAATTAGATGCATAAAAGATGCTACGGGTATTTATAATTACATTGCAAGTGGCGATTGGTGAAAATTAGAATAGATCAAGTTGCGAAATATTGGCTTTGAGTTTATGCGGCCGCTTCTTAGCAATCTTCGGTTGGCCTGAGTCGCCAAACTCTCCCTCCTCCAGATTATGCAGGATATCGTTTGCCCGTTCGATCACCTCATCAGGCAACCCGGCCAGTCGTGCCACCTGGATGCCATAGCTCTTATCCGCCGCGCCGGGAACGATTTTTCGAAGAAAGGTGATGGAGTCACCTTTCTCTTTCACCAACACACTAAAGTTTTTCACATTGGGCAGTGTCAGCGTCAAATCCGTCAGCTCATGATAGTGAGTAGCAAACAGGGTCTTCGCCTGCATCGCTTTGTTTTTACAGAGGTATTCTGCCACCGACCACGCAATACTGATGCCATCAAAAGTACTCGTTCCTCTCCCAATTTCATCAAGGATAATCAAACTTTTGGGAGTCGCATTATTCAAAATATTGGCGGTCTCTTGCATTTCCACCATAAAGGTTGAGCGCCCGCGCGCGAGGTCATCACTTGCGCCAACGCGGGTGAAAACACGATCCACAATTCCAATTTCGGCAGCGCTTGCCGGAACAAATCCCCCCATGTGCGCCATGATCGTGATTAATGCCACCTGTCGGATATAGGTTGATTTGCCCGCCATATTCGGGCCTGTAATAATGATGAGCTGGTGTGTTTCGCGATCAAGTATTGAATCGTTCGGAACAAAACGTTCTGCATTGGGCATTTGTTCGACCACCGCGTGTCGCCCGTCTTGAATTTTCAACCTGCCTTCGTCATTCATTAAAGGGCGTGTGTAATGGTTCGAAAGTGCACGCTCGGAAAAAGACGCCAAAACATCCACCTGCCCGATGGCTAGCGCATTACGTTGAATCGTCTCCAAATCTTGAACAACCCTTCTCCGCACCTCCATAAAAATTTCTTGCTCCAATCCGATTGACCGCTCCTGTGCCCCGAAGATTTTATTTTCATACTCCTTAAGCTCCGGCGTAATAAAGCGTTCCGCATTCACCAGCGTCTGCTTGCGGATGTAGGCCTCCGGCACCTGATCGAGATAGCTCTTGCTGATTTCAATGTAGTAACCAAACACCTTATTATGCCGAACCTTCAGCGACTTGATGCCCGTACGCTCGATTTCCGAAGCTTGGAAATCCGCCAGCCACTTACGCCCCTGCGTTGCTGCGGCCCGCAACTCGTCGAGCTCCGTATGATAGCCCGGGCGGATCACTCCACCATCCTTCAGATTAATCGGCGGTTCATCAACGAGGGCCGTATCGATTAATCCCACCAATTCAGGCAAAGAGGTGATCTCCTCTCCGAGTGATTCCAAAATCGTTCCCTTCCCCGAGAGTAAGGATTTTATGAGTGGCATCTGTTGGAGCGATAGCTTCATTGCGCATACATCGCGCGGATTTCCGTTCGTCGACCCAATCCTCGAGATCAGCCGCTCCACATCCTTAATGCCGCCAAGCACATCGCGCAGAGAGCGCAGATAGATTTGATTCTTCACCATCAAATCAACGGCATCATGTCGGGCCTGTATTTGCTCTAAATTATTCAGAGGTCGAAGCAACCACTCGCGCAGCAGGCGGCCACCCATTGCCGTGCAGGTTGAATCCAGCACGTTCAGTAGCGTCGCTTTATACGTCGCACGGGTATTGATGGGATTCACCAATTCCAAATTCGTCGCCGTTGTTTCATCGATTAGCATATAGTCCGACGGATTCTTCACGCGAATGTTCCGAACATGAGAAAGATTTCGCCGCAGCTCCGTCTTCACATAATAGAGCATCGCCCCCGCTGCACCTAAACCGGCCGACATTGCGGTGCACCCAAATCCCTCCAAGGAGTGAACATTAAAATGGCGCAGTAGAAAATCGGTGGCACTCGAACGCTCGAAGGTCCAATCCTCGCACGCCGTCATTAAGGTATTCATTGCATCGATTTTTAAAGTATTAATTTGTTCCTCTGCCACGACACATTCAGCCGGGGCGTAGCGAGACAGATTGGCTTGCATGCTCGCCAGATCATTCGATTCCTCAATCCAAAACTCACCCGTTGAAAGATCCAGCATCGCCAATCCAAAACAATCCTTCTCATAATACAACCCCGCCAGAAAATTATTTTGATTTTGCTCCAGCGTCATTTCATCGAGAATTGTGCCCGGGGTAACGATGCGCGTCACCTCGCGCTTCACAATGCCCTTCGCCTCAGAAGGATTCTCCACCTGTTCACAGATGGCTACTTTCACCCCCGCCTTCACCAAGCGTTCAAGGTAGCCAGCGGCTGCGTGATAAGGAATGCCGCACATCGGTGTTGTGTGCCGTTTTGTTAAAGTGATATTGAGAATTTCGGAAGCGATTTTTGCATCCTCGAAAAACATTTCATAGAAATCGCCCAGCCGGAAAAAGAGGATTGTATCCTCCGGTAATTCGCGCCGAATCGACCGATACTGCGCCATCATAGGTGTTTCTTTTTTCGCGACCATCGTCTCCCTCAAAATCAAAGAAAGCATTCTATCCAGACCTTGGATTGATTCAACCATGGAATCCATAGAACGCATGGAAATATTAGAAGGGGGGATTGATCGAAACGTTTACACTTAATATTTTATAGAGTGAAAGTTTCTGGTCTTAAATCCTGCTCCTGAATTGCCTTGACTCAAATGGTGGTTTTCCAATGATTGGGCGTTTTGCTGAAAAGTTTAAATCTTGGGGAAAATAGGAGAGGTGTTCCATGTTGAAGAGTAGTGGGATTATTAAGGTGGCGATGAATAAGCGGGGGTATAAACACCGTCGTACAGAGGATCAGTTTTCGATTCGCGGAGAATATGTAAGAAATCTTCAATATGTTTATTCAAAAGAAATCCCGGCGAAGGCAGGACTGGTGGTGGATTTAGTCTATTTTGCGGTGGATATTGTGAATGAAAAGCTGGTGATCGGTTTGTATCGCGAAAATGCGGATATTGAAAATGGGGTTTATATCAATGCAACCCGTTCGATTAGTTTACAAAAATTTAGTGAGCCGGAGCTTTGCCAAGTATTGGATCAATTGATTCCTTCGGTGAAAGACAAATTTAAATAAAGGAGAAGTTTAATGGATTATAAACAATTATTCGCTGAGCGTATCGGTGGAGTTGAATTTGGTGAATCGACTGCAATTTATAAATTTGAAAAAATTAAGCGGGCGAAAGCGAAGGCTCGGGAGCTTCATCCTGATCTTGAGATTCTTGATTTTGGTGTAGGTGAGCCGGATCAGATGGCTCCGGCTCCGATTCGCGAAGCGTTAAAACGAGAGGTGGATCAGTCGGAAAATCGGGGTTATGCCGATAATGGTATTCCTGAATTTAAGGAGGCCGCCGCAACCTATATGAAGAACTTTTTCAATGTTGAATTGGATGTGGTTTCTGAAATCAATCATAGCATTGGAACTAAGCCCGCTTTAGCTATGCTTCCGTTGGCGTTTGTGAATCCGGGTGATGTTGTTTTTCAGACGGTGCCGGGTTATCCGGTGATGGCAACGCATACTCAATATCTTGGTGGCGAGGTGGTGGATCTTCCATTGCTTGAAGAGAATGCTTTTCTCCCAGATCTCTCCTCGATTGATCCGGCATTGGCAGAGCGCTGTAAATTGTTTTATATCAATTATCCGAATAATCCGACGGGGGCCGTGGCGACCGATGAGTTTTATGATGAGTTAATTGCTTTTGCTAAAAAGTATAACATTCTGATTGTGCAGGATGCACCGTATGCCACGCTTGTTTATGGGGGGAAACGCACCTCTATTCTTCAGCGTCCGGGGGCAAAGGACTGCTGCATTGAGTTACACTCCATGAGCAAAGCTTATAATATGACGGGGTGGCGGATTGCTTTCTTCTGTGGTGCCCGCTGGGCGGTGGATGCACTGGCTAATATTAAGGACAATTGTGATAGTGGTCAGTTTAAGGCGATTCAAAAAGCGGCTTGCGCGGGGATTGCTGATGGAAGTTTGGCTGAGAACATCCGGGTGCACTATGAGACCCGTTTGCGCCGTATGGTTGAAGTTCTTCGGGACGTTGGCTTCGATGCCTCTATGCCGGGCGGTACATTTTTTCTCTATACCAAGGCGCCGAAAGGGGCGGGCGATGTTGTTTTTGCTAATGCAGAAGAGGCCTCTCTTTATCTCATTGAACATCAAGGCATCTCTACGGTTCCGTGGGATAATACAGGACCATTTGTTCGTTTTGGTGCGGTGTTTGAATCGGATGGTGACGCGGATGATGAGCGCGTATTGGCTACGCTTTCCGAACGTCTCAAGCAGGCGGATCTAAAATTCTAGTTGGCCCGTAAAGAACGCATAGAGTACACAAAAGATAGCCTTTAGTGACCTATGTGTTCTTGTGGCTGAAATCTACGCGAGAACGATTCCTATTATGAAATGCTGTATTGTTACTTTGGGTTGCCAGATGAATCAGTCGGATTCCGAACGGATTCGTAGTGTGATCGAAGGGATGGGTTATGAACTCACAAAAATCGAGGAAGAGGCGGATCTGATTGGTGTGGTTGCCTGTTCGGTTCGCCAAAAATCTATTGATAAAGTGTATAGTAAGATTCAAAAATGGAATCAGTGGAAAAATAACCGTTCGCTGATTACCTTTGTGTCGGGTTGCATTCTTCCTTCCGATGAAGCGAAGTTTCTTAAGCTCTTTGATCTGATTTTTCGTATGAGCGAATTGCCGGAGCTCCCGACGATGATTCAGCAGTGTGGCGTGATCCTTGAGTTTTCTGCCCATCATCTGTTTGATGACCTTGAACGCGAAGACGATCGCACCGACTTTTGGCAGGTGGAACCCACCTATAGTTCTCGTTTTGAAGCTTTTGTTCCCATTCAAAATGGATGCGATAAATTTTGCACCTATTGCGCGGTTCCGTATACGCGGGGGCGTGAGGTTTCGCGTTCGAGTGCTGCCGTTCTTGAGGAAGTTGAAACGCTGGTGGAAAATGGCGTCAAGTCGATTACGCTATTGGGACAAAATGTTAATTCTTATGGGCTCGATAAAAAGGGAGAGGAGCTTTCTTTTGCTGAACTTTTTCGGGCAGTCGGTGAGTTAGGAAAGCGTAGTGGTAAAGAATTTTGGGTCTATTTCACCTCGCCACATCCGCGTGATATGACGCGCGATGTGATTGAGGTCATTGCGCAATACGATTGTCTTGCCAAACAGATTCACCTTCCGGTGCAGAGCGGAGATGAGGAAATTCTTCGCCGCATGAATCGGAACCATAGCATAGATGCCTATCGAAAAATCGTTTCTGATATCCGAGAGCTTTTGCCGACGGCCACCCTTTTTACTGACATTATTGTGGGGTTTAGTGGCGAGACCGAGGCGCAGGTGGAGGCGTCCGCAAAATTGATGGAAGAGGTCGGTTTTAATATGGCCTATATTGCAAAATATTCACCCCGAGTGGGGGCTCTCTCCGCGAGTTGGGAAGATGACATTTCGTTGGAGCAAAAGGGAGAGCGGTTAGCTAAACTCACTAAAATTCTAAAACGAACTTCGTTAGCTTGTAATGAACAAATGGTGGGAAAAACCTATCGTGTGCTGATTGAACGAGTCGATAAACGTATGAAAGAGGCGCTTTCTGCACGAACAGAGGGACGGATTCTCGTTCGCATTCTCCACGCGCCTGAAGAACTAATTGGTACGTTCCAGAATGTAAGGATTACTTCTGCGGCTAACTTATCATTAACCGGTGAGTTGGTTTAATATGTATGAAAAAAGGCAGCCGAATGGGCTGCCTTTTTAACCTATACATTAAACGGATATTAGCCGTTCATCAGGGCGTTAATTTCGCCTTCAGCTTGCGCCCAATACGTGGTGGGATCCTTTTGGAAACCATCGTTTACTGCAGCAAAATAGGCGGCTTGTTCGATCATGCTATAAACTTGTTCTGGCGTATATTTTGCCTTAGCAACTTTCTTTGCCGCCGCTTTCTTTTTCTTCACTGGAGCCTTCTTAGGCGTCACTTTCTTCGCGGGT
>JAOZSZ010000250.1 GCA_029939385.1 Pontiella sp.
CAGCGTGGTCATCCATATCGCCGCCTTCCTGCTGGCCGGACTGCTCGTGGTCTTCGAGGCCATCAAGCCCGAAGAGGTAAAGTTCGTGCCGCCCAAAGCCGTCGAACGGCCGAAGATGAAGTTGAAAAAACCCAAGGTGAGGGTAAAGAAAAGTGCCAAGCCCAAGCCGACCACGCGCATCGTGACCAAAGTGCAGAAAGCTAATATGCCCGATATCCAATTGCCGGAAATGAGTGGTATGAGCGAGGGTCTCGTCGGTGGAATCGGTGGTTTCGAGATGAGTCCTGATCTTAGCGAAATGACGGTGTTCGGTAGCGGAAATACGGTTGGAAGTGATTTGGTTGGAACCTACTACGACTTTAAGCGCGACCGGCGGGGACGCCCCTGCACGATGGTTACAGACGCTCACCGAGCACTTACCTACAAGTTTTTAAAAAGTGGTTTTAGGGAATCCACCTTTTCAAGATACTACCGTTCGCCGAAAAAACTATATGCGTCATGCGTGGTCGTTCCACCGATCAATTCGTATCTTGCATCTCTGGCCTTTGGCGATGCAGACGCGGAGGGTGTTTTTTGGGCCGTGGTATATCGGGGGCAGTTGGTGCATAAGGAGGAGATTATGTTCCGCTTCTGGGGGTCAGGCGATTTGCTAATGGTCGTTCGGGTGAACGGCAAAATCGTGCTTGCATCTGGATGGGGGAGCCGAGATACTAACCTTTCCCCGCCTGAGGAACAGATGGTGGGATCTTTGTGGGGAACGGATTCTTCGGATTCACGTAAATATGTTCTTGGGAATACCCGTGCCGTCGTGGGCGATTGGATCACGCTCGAAGCTGGAGTCCCACAAGATATAGAGATCTATATTACAGACGAAGGAGGAAAGATGGGCTTTTTGCTCGCGGTTCAAGAAAAGGGTATAGAATACGAAAAAACAAGACAAGGTGGACCCCTTCTTCCTGCCTTTAAAACGGCTCGAATTTCGCGTGACCTTCAGGATCAAATTTATAGGCATCTTGCGCCAGGGGAACTCTCTATTACAAACGGCCCCGTTTTTTCAGATTTTGGCAGTTCGACGAATGGGGTGAACGTTGCTGTGACGGAACCGGAAATGAATGTACCTGAAGAGATTCAACCCGATCAGACTTCTCGGATCTGGAATCATAGCAGCGGGAAAACGTTCGAAGCGGACTTCGTAAGTGTTATTGGAGACAAGGTTGCATTGAAGCTCTCCTCAGGGAAAACACAAAAAATTCCACTGGCCGATCTTTCCGAGGAGGATATTGAATTTATCGAGTTATCTAAGCCTCCCGAATTTGTGATACATTTTAAAAAGAAATGTGAGCAAAAGACCTTTTCGCTCTCGAGGTACGCTAGCAATCGGCCTCCTGAAAGACACTGCTCCTATGGGGTAAGCGTTAAACAACGGGGCACGGGAAAATATAATCATGAAGTAAATATTGAGTTTTTCTCCATCGGTCAGGAGCGTATCGGAAATAAGTACATCATTCTCGATCACCAGACCTCATCTTTCGTACCCTCCGTGGAAAACAAGCGCTCTCACGAGTTTATAAGTAGTCGTAATGTCATACTGGAAAGCTACCCAGCGTATACGGGGGAGTCTTTTGGTGAAGATTATGCAGGCTATATCGTGATTCTCACCGATGTTCGCGGTGATGTTATCGAGATTGATACGTCCAAGAAATGGTTGGCTGAAAATCTGGAAACCCTCAGGAAACGGTCTGTAGGAAATTATATCGACAAGACGTGCACGCGGGTTTTCCCGACTCAGCCAACAACAACCTATTATTAATCCGTATCTCATTCATCCCATAGCATTTAAATGAAAAGGTGGGTATCCTGCAAAGGGCCCTTTGATCCCGAGATTGGCCGTAGCCTATTTCTTCGAGAATAGATGCATCTGGCCTTCATAACCGTATGCGCAGCGGAAAATTCCTTTGAAAATATTCCCGCATCTTTAAAAAATAGCTTTCGTCAAAAGAAGCTTAGTGCCCATGTGCTAGTCGACCCCGACCACTACTGCTGGGGGTTGGCTGTGATCAAGTGGAGCAATGGTTAATGTCATGGCTTCTCTAGCCGTTGGCCAAAGCGCTATGGGCATGTAGGCCCACATTGCGCAATAGGATCTCGAGTATGCTCAGAACCTGATAAATCCGGATTGGATGGTTTATACCCATCTGGTTCCGCCGATGGCTACCACGAATACGATTATAGTATCGCCCACAACGAATAGCGCAACCTTCTTCCGCATTCGGGCGTCTCGTCCGTAAGGAAGACAGAAGGGGTTCCTTCCATGGAAAACCTTCGGATTATCTAGAAAATAGGGAGCCATTCATTGTGCACCCTTTTTTCATGGGGGTCATGTTGCGAAAAAAAGATCAATTGAGCCTTTGAGGGGACGGAGGCGCTCTCCTTCA
>JAOZSZ010000251.1 GCA_029939385.1 Pontiella sp.
CGGTTCTCTCACCAATCAATAAATTGTATTCCCGCTTTATGTGCTGAATTATCGCTTCATCCATCTCATCGCCACCGACACGCACGCTCCGGCTATAAACAATGCCCGCTAGGGAGATCACAGCCACTTCTGTGGTGCCTCCCCCAATATCTACGATCATGTTTCCGGCAGGTTCCTGTACAGGCAGACCCACGCCAATTGCGGCAGCCATCGGTTCTTCGATTAAAAATACATCTCGCGCGCCCGCATGCATTGCGGAATCCTTTACTGCGCGCTTCTCCACTTCTGTAATACCACTAGGCACGGCAATCACTACTCGAGGCCGTACCATTCTTCTTCTGTTGTGAACCTTCTGAATAAAATAACGGAGCATCGCTTCCGTAATTTCGAAATCGGCGATCACTCCGCTTTTTAGAGGGCGGATCGCCACAATACTGCCCGGCGTGCGACCCAGCATTCTTTTTGCCTCGTCGCCTACCGCTAGAACCCGGTTTGTACCGGCCTGTACCGCCACCACTGAAGGTTCGCGCATCACGATACCTCGGTCACGCACATACACGAGAGTATTAGCGGTTCCTAAGTCGATCCCAATATCGCTGGAAAACATTCCAATTAAACGGTTTAACATATTGTAACTTCCTTCTTAAAAAATGATTTGAATCAAATCGGAGGAGAATGGGGCAAATGAAGCCCATGGGTCAAGGGCAAAGAGAAAACATGAAAACCCAAAGAAGGGACGGCGACCCCAATCATTTCCTTAATCGTCGTCCTTTTTATTCCACGCCAGGATGCATTCATCGATCGTTATTTCATACCGTTCATTACAAAACTGGCACTGAATCCCCACGGGTTCCTTTTTCTTCACCAACTCCATCCGCTCAGGAATAGAGAGACTGCGCACAACCATTGCCATTTTTTCGCGCGTACACGTGCACTGAAACGTTGGGGAGGGACCGGTCTCCATATGGAACCCTTCAAAGCCCGATTCCGCACCGATCAGCTTCTTAGAAATTTCCTCAAAATAACGATCGGTATTATTTTCATGGCAAAGTAAGTCGCGGAAGCCCGATTCATCCATCCGTCGGCGAATCCGATCAAAGCGTTCAAGATCGGTATTAGGCAGGGCCTGAATCATCCAACCCTGACAAAGCTGAACAGGATTTTCGGGATCTGCTTTAAAGCCAATCATAGCGCTCATCCCCGTTTCTATTTGATCCGAAATACAGTAGTGATAGGCCAGATCATTCACCCCATCGTGTAGCGATATGGGGGTCGTCCCTGAATTGGTAATTTTCCCATCCTTAGAAACAATCACCTGCAACTCCCCCATTTCACCATAAAGCTCATCCTGCGCATCGCTATAAGAGCTCAATTGCGCGGGAGAGATAAATCCACGGACGGTGCCATCTTGGCCAGCATCAACGATGATGGTTTTTAGTGCGCCTTGATATTTCCAAAAGGCATTAAGTCGTTGCCCCTCAGGAAGTACGGCGGCAGCCAGCAACGCCCCCGTCATTGAGCGGCCAAGAATATGCGCGGCGGCGGGATCGCAATCATGGCGCACGATGGCTTCGTTCACGGTCTGTGTGGTCACAGCATAAGTGAACGCAATATCGAGTCCTTTGAAATGGCCTTTATAAAGAAAATCTTTCATAGCGCGTATTCTTCAAAAAGGAGCGGGACATTCAAGTTTAATCAATTCGCCATCCATCGGATGAAAAAAGGTTAATGATTGAGCGTGGAGCATCAAGCGCTTGGCGGGGGTGCCATAAATGGGATCTCCAACGATGGGAAAGCCGAGGGCCTGCAGGTGAACTCGAAGCTGATGCGATCGACCGGTCTTCGGGAAAAGTGCCACGCGGGTGGTGGCTGTGCCTCGCTCTAAAACCGTCCATTCCGTGATGGCTTTTTTTCCACGTACGCAATCAACCAAATGTTTTGGCGGAAGCCGGTGGCTCATATCCTTACGTAAGGAAAAACCGATCTCGCCCTCATTTTCTTCCATTATTCCTTCGACGACTGCGATATAAGTTTTTCTAGTTTCACGCTTTTCAAATTGCATAGAAAGATGGCGTTGTGCCTCCGGCGAACGGGCAAAGAGAAGAAGACCGGAGGTATCCATATCCAACCGATGCACCACCCGCGCATCGGGGAACAATTCGAGAACTCGGGAATAGCAACAATCCTGTTTGTCCGGTCCTCGACCCGGCACGGTCAATAGCCCCGAAGGCTTGTTGATGATGGCCACAACGGCCTCGTCGGAATGAATGATTTCTAACATGGGGGGAAATTGCCTTAAACGATGGCCGCCGCCGACTCCAAATCATGAAAAATCGTGAGCCGCTCAAAAATTATAGATCCAACACGGTCTCGGGATAAACCTGTCCATTGGCTCCAATTTTGAAGACATAGATCAGTCCCGGGCGAAG
>JAOZSZ010000252.1:0-1516 GCA_029939385.1 Pontiella sp.
TGATGGCGCAGTGAGAATATACAACAACCTCTTCTTGTGGGACAATGATAGGGATGTTTTCTGTTGAAAATTTTACTTTATTGGTTGTGATGGTATCAGTGTATTCAGGGTTCATGCTCTTGAACATGTCATCGGGAATAATAAAGTATTCTTGCTCATAGAAAATTTTACTTTCTACGATAATATTTTCTAGGGGAAATAAATTTTGGTTTCTAAGTCGTATGGCGTAGCCTTCAGCTTCTAAATAAAGGGCACTATATTCTTCGTAGTCGTCGAGTAATACAACCTTATGAATGGGCGTGTTTTTTTGAGGAAATTGGACGGCATCCATCCAGTAAGGAGTAAGGGTCTTTTCCGCCTTCATTCGTGCCCAGCTACTTTTTTTGAGTGTAGTTCTGAAGCGCATGGTCGATTTGAATCCCTGAACCATATTCCATTTTAGGATATATGTTTGATCGGTTTGGCTGAAGGTCTTGAGCGGAATCTTTCCGCTTTTTTCAAGCGTAACTATTTTTTCTTCAAAATCATATTTGAGAAGCTGGTCATGGAGGATTTTTCCTTCTGCGTTGGAGAAGGAACGTAGTTCCTGAGCATGAGCTAGACTAGAGATCAAAAATAAGGCGATAAGTTTGGGGAGGAACGATTTCATATTAGGGATCTTGAGTTTCTAGTAGATCGAGGACATCGTCGAGATCTTGATCAAGTAGGTTATCTATTTTAGACATACCTTTAAGGTATCGGAATCGACCTTTAACCATTTTTGCCAATCGATTAAATTTGGCATCAGAGGTCATTAATGAGGCGGCTTCGGTGGAGTTTTTGGAATAGTTTTTGGCCGTGAATATGACAAAATTGAGTTTTGGAAAGCCTTTTTGGCGATAGTTATCCATGATGATAACAAAGATAGATTCAAGCACCTCTTCATTCGTATAGCGGGTTTCCACGGGGCTAATATCCATATTGCTTTCTTGTGGGTTGTAAAGGGGGAGCTCGGGAAGAGAAATTTGGTTGTCATTTAATATTTCATCCCAGTCTCGCACAATTTTTGGCTGCATTTCTGCTTCAGCTCGGGCTTGATTTTCAAGTTCAAGCATTTTGATGGCCGCGGCGTGCAAGGATTTAAACTCTTCCATGTATTCATCCATTTCATCTTTATAGTCCTCATTCGTCAGGAAGAGTTCGGCTCTATTCTGTTGATATTGTTCAAAGGTAGATTTTTTTAGGAAGTAGGATATATGGCGGTCCATGGTGGTTACGTTTCCCCAATCGGAACTGAGTACAAAAATAATTTCGGGCTGGAGCTCCGCAGCGGCTTTTAAACCTTTAATCCAACCCGTTAGGTCCGATGTTTCCATGGGGATATCATAGTGTTGGGTGGGTCTGTAGTTAGCTTGTTTTTCAGAAAAACCAACTGTCATAAGGTTTGTATTAATGCCACTAAGCCACTCTAGTGCATTGGTTTTTGTGTGGGGTGTGGCGGGTATCATGGATGGATTAAAGAGGGCCACTTTTTTGT
>JAOZSZ010000252.1:1526-2429 GCA_029939385.1 Pontiella sp.
CAAATAGGACTAAGTTAAAGAGCGTGGCTGAACGCATGCTTCCAAGGACCTCTTCAAGGTCTTCGTACACCATTTGGTAAGAAGCGATCCCTCCTCGATCATCGAAGAGCATTGATTGGGAAGAATCGATTACAATTACAATTTTTTCGGCCTTACCTTTTGTTCCAAAAAAGTCGACAGCTGAAATGCCAAATGAGACGTCGCGATATTTGGAGTTAAATTCTATGGTTCGGTCCATCTGAACGAAGTTGGTGTATCCACTTTTAAAGGTTGGCATGGGCGCCATTTTTACATATTCGCCCTCTTCGGGGATATTTACCATTTGTGGAGTGGTGGCCGTGATGCGTGAGGTGCGCTGTAGTTTTGGTTTGCTCATCTGCTCGATGAAAGGCTCTGTTTTAACCGGCATCTGTAGTTTTCGACGTTCGAGTTTTGGTTTGGATTCCTCGACGTGGAAGTCGGCATTTTTCTTTTTGTAGAATTTCATCGCGACGATACCGCCGGCCAGTGTGATTAATATAAGATGGATGCCAATGCTGATGATAGCGGCGCTAGAAGAAACTATTTTCTTTTTCTTTTTTTGGATATCCATACGGTTCCAGATCCTATCTCTGAGATATTGTTCGAACACAAAACAACTCACAAAATGTAGTCAAAAAATGGTACAGTAGTCAAAGAAATCGAAATGTTTTTACTCCTCAGCTTTTTAGATGGGAAGTTACTCGAGGCAAACGATGCTTATTTTTCTTCCAACTCTAAAGGAACCTTCATATATTCTAGTTCATATCGCATTTAACTCATTAGGAAAAGTATGGCTCAAGTGAAAAAAACATTAGATGGGATTAGGTCTAAACCACTTATCGATAATATTTTGGCTGTATCGGCCGGGTTATCCTTCTTTTT
>JAOZSZ010000253.1 GCA_029939385.1 Pontiella sp.
CCGGCTACCGAAAAGGAGACATATTTTGTGGAAATATTAGCCAATAGATCCTCTTCAATATTGATGCCCGCCTGTAGCTGAAGCATACCAAGAATCATATCAAACTGAGGTTTCGCAGATGGCATAGCCGCGGCTAATACGTTGGGAATTTCTTGCCAGAAACGGAGTAAATTCAAACGGCCCACTTCTAGTGAAGTAATATTTTCCGGAATAAAGGTGACGGTCGGGAGTTCGGAAGGTTGAGTATCGATAAGGGTGAAAATACCTTTAGTGAGATCGGATACACAAAGGTAATTGTCAGCAATGAGTTCGTCGGCTTTAAGCTCCACATTAATCGAATAGCTTTCGATTCCCATCAGTCCAAGGGCATCAAAAAGCAACGCCATCTCCAAGGGTTCTGGGTCATAGGCGAGAGCTTTATTTTCTTCTTCGATAAACTTTTGAATCAAATTTGCCAGGGGAAGATTTAGATGGAGCAGAGGATTGCCCGCCGGCTCTTTAATCTCTTCTTTTTTCAATTGGACGATGCATCTTTCCACCCATTCTCTTGAATAACCCATCACGAGCGTTTCGTTAAGGTATGCCTGCCATGATGACGTCTCTTCAGGCTCTTCGTTATCTTTGATATGCTGAATAATTTCTACATCCTGAAAGGTGCTCTTAACGATCTCAAAGGGCTCATCCATAATTTCGCGCAGTTTCATATCCATATCTAAGCTTTGAATAAAAGCATCTTTACTTATAGCTGCGATGATATAGGGATTTTCCATTTTGAGGTCGAAGGCCAAGATCACCTCTCCTTTGAGCATTTTAAGTTGCTCAACAAAAACCTCATCTTCGGCATCTAATTCGCCCTCAAAGAAAAGCTCCTCCCAGATGTCAGCATCGGGGTTTCCCATAAAGCTTTGGAACTGGGGATCAGCCCATAGTTTGCCGATGGACGATTGTTGGAGTTGATTCCAAAAGTTGGTGACATTGGATATCCGTACATAGGATTGTGCATCTGCCGGAAGGAGCGATACCCGGTCGAGGGCATTGGCGGCCAGCGGAAGAATAAGGAAAAGGGTGAGGGTAAGTTTTTTTAGTTTAGTGAACATGTGTAGGCTCCTTTAGTTTAGATGAAATGGGATTTGGACGTCGAGGTGGATCGGGATAGACAAACCCAGATTCGGGGTTTGTGGCGTCGTAAGCAAAGGCATCTATATGATCGAGAATATATTTTGCATGCCGCGCCGGAATGGCAAAGTTTAGCCCCTCCATCGAGGGGACGCCCATATTAATGATCCCCACCACTTGGCCGCGTGCGTTGAAGAGAGGGCCGCCGGAGTTTCCAGGGTTTACGGAGGCATCCACTTGTAAATAGAGAATGCCGCCAAAGTTTCGATGGGTCTGACTCAGCACACCCTCCGTCACGGTGCGTTCAAGACCCAGCGGGTTTCCGATTGCAAATACTGTTTCGCCAATCGCTAGTTTTTCCTCCGGCTCGAAGACGACCGGAGTGATTTCGGTGTCAAAGTCGGTGAGTCGAAGAACCACGAGATCGTGGAAGGGCGCCGTCGCAACAATTTCTACCTCTTTATGCACGATGCGTCGCAATACTTTTCCTTCCAATAGAAACTGCGTCACAGCGATATGCTTTTCGCCGGCAATAACGTGAAAGTTGGTAATTAAATAGCCCTTAGTATTAATGAAAAAACCAGAACCAAGACCCGCGGCGGTTTTAACGAGTACGACGGACGGTGAATAAAGCTTCGAGGCCTCCGCCGTCGAAATAAGGTCCGGCGACTGGGTTTTGTAGAGTCGGTTGGTATCATCGAGCCCGGCGCTTTCAACAGATAGTGAATCGTCATAAATCGCTAAGACGGCGGTGCTTGGAATACGTAATACATCGAAACCGAGGTCCATCACCACGGCATCATCTGCATTCTTTAGCAAGAGTGCTTGCACTCTGGCTCCGCCTTTCAACACCACCTCTTCTGCATAACCACTCGCCGCCAGTGCGATTAATAAAAAGCAGAGATATATTCTCATAAATAATCCTTTGTTGCGTACAGACATACTATCAGGTAAATAGCGGAAAATAAAACAGAGGGAGCTTAGCTTAAGACTTAGAGCGTGTCAAAATTACGCAAGAGATTTCATTCCTCTCGTCTTTTTCACACCGTCGCCATCACCACGGCACGCTTAGGGGCGGGGAGCTCGGATCGGCAGAGTCGAGGAAAGTTGGGTGGGCCAATGACCCTCCGCTCGGTACGCCGTGCGAGGATTGCTATGCAAGCTTCTGCATAAACTCAGTCAGGCCGGAAATAGTGAAGCGCCCAGACGGATAGGAACCTTCGGCGGGAATAATCACGTAGGCCTCGTCAGCGGAAAGATCCTCTATTCCGTTGTGGAAACCTCGGCTGATTCGGGGGCTCTTCGAAC
>JAOZSZ010000254.1 GCA_029939385.1 Pontiella sp.
GAAGGGGCGGATAAACTTCTCAAACTTCAAGTCGACCTCGGCGACGAAAAGCGCCAGCTCGTTGCGGGTATTGCGCTGCATTACTCGCCCGAAGAACTCGTTGGAAAAACCATCGTGGTGGTGGCTAATCTCAAGCCGGCGAAGTTGCGCGGCGTGATCTCCGAGGGGATGTTACTCTGCGCCTCCATCGGCGACGCCCTCAAGCTTGTCACCATCGCGGGCGAACTTGGCCCCGGTGCCGTGGTTAAATAAAATGTGCTAAAGGGTTGCCTTCGAGGTACTTTTCCGAGACATTCGCGCGCATTCGACCGGAAATGACTTAGGCGGACGCCTGCCGGTGAGAAAGACGCAATGTGCGGAAGAGACCGCCCGCAGCGCAAATCGTGCCTGTATTTGTATGCAGGAAAAATAATAAAAACAGATCATCCGATTGATGATGGAAGAATGGATTCTTGGACTACTGTAGAATTTAAACGCCTGATGAGGGCGGAATAATAACCCCTTTCAACGTGCAGTAATGCACCGATCCAGCAATCCATTCTTCCTGCCCTTTCGGATGCGAAAGGACTAAAAACATTGAGCATCATTAAAAAAATCGCTTCTGTTTTCGGTAAAAAGGACACACCGAAACAAAAAGAAGCCCCGAAACAAAAAGCATCGTCCTCGTTTAAGAAGAAAAAGTATAATAAGCCTCAGCAGGAAGAATGGTCACCCGGTAGCGGAAAGAAAAAAGCCCGCTCGCCCTCCACGAAGAAAAGAACGGAAGGGCAGGGTCAACCGCGTAAGAACAAGGCGGGAAATGATCCTCTTGTTTTGACTGAAGCAGAACAGGCGCGGATGAAAGAGTTCCGTCCCGAAGAGGAAGACCGTCGCATTGCCTATGAACGTCGGCTTCGTAAGCGGAAGGGAGTACCGTCTCGCTCCGAAAAGCCGCGCGAAAATAATAGCCGCAAGCCGCGTCCAGAAGGAAAGCGCGAACCGCGTCCCGAAAACCAATTCAAACCCTTGCCGAAACAGGCTCCGAAGCCCCGAGCGAAAGAGACGCCCTGGGATCCTTCTGAATTTGCAGTGGAGCCGGAAGAGGGGAAATTCCGCTTTCACGATCTAGGCCTGCATCCCCGTCTAATGCGTAGTATCTATGCTCTCGGCTGGAAATATGCCACTCCGATCCAAGGCGAAATCCTTCCCGGAACACTGAAGGGAAAAGATATGGCAGGGCGGGCGCAGACCGGTACGGGTAAAACCGCCGCGTTTTTGATTTCGATTATCAATCATTGCCTTAATAAGCCTCTAGAAAAACAGAGGACAGGGGCTCCTCGTGCGCTCATTATTGCGCCGACGCGTGAGCTGGCGATGCAGATTGGGCAGGATTCTGAGGGCCTCAACCAGTTTACGGGGCTCAAGACCGTCGTGCTTTATGGCGGGATGGACTACAACAAGCAGGAGCGTCAGCTTGATGACGTGGTTGATATTGTTGTGGCCACGCCGGGACGTCTGCTCGACTTTTCTCAGAAAGGCATTGTGAACTTGAGCGGTACCGAAATTATGGTGATCGACGAGGCCGACCGGATGCTCGACATGGGGTTCATTCCCGATGTGCGCCGCATTATCTACAAGACCCCGCAAAAGGAAAAGCGTCAGACCGTACTCTTTAGTGCGACGCTTTCTGATGAGGTTATGCGTCTTGCGGCCGCGTGGATGGTTGAGCCTGAACGGATTGATATTGCACCGGATCAGGTGGCGGTTGATACCGTGGATCAGAAGGTCTTTATCGTAACCGATAAGGAAAAGTTTCCATTGCTCTATAACATTATTAAAAACGATAGCCCTGACCGGATCATTATTTTTGCAAATCGTCGTGACCAAACGGAACGGCTGGCCGATGAGCTGGAACGTTACAGCATAAATTGTGAAATGCTCTCAGGCGCCGTGACTCAGAAAAAGCGCATGCGGATTCTAGAGGATTTTAAGGCCGGCAAAGTAAAGGTTTTGGTTGCCACCGATGTGGCGGGACGAGGGATTCATGTGGCTGGGGTTAGCCATGTGGTGAACTTTAATATTCCAGAAAATCCGGATGATTATATTCACCGTATTGGTCGTACTGGCCGCGCGGGCTCTACCGGAAAATCAATCACGTTTGCCTGCGAGATGGAGTCGTTCGAGCTTCCCGCAATTGAAGAGCTGCTCGGGATGCCACTAAAATGCACTATGCCGCCGGAAGAGTTGCTCGAAGAGCTTCCATCTGCACCCCCGCGTAAAAAGCATTCGCGGCATCGTACCGATGCGGGGAGAGGATCATCCGGAGGACGCCCGCAAGGGGGCAGTTCGCGTGGCGGACCTCGTAGAAGTGGAGGAGGCAGTCGCCCTCCGCGTTCGCGCTAAATAAATTAAAAAGCCCCGCTTTAAGTGGGGCTTTTTT
>JAOZSZ010000056.1 GCA_029939385.1 Pontiella sp.
TTTCTTTTTCTTCGCATATTTGGAGTTCCCGATCCCTTATTGCGTGAGATCACTCATCGAGCGAATGCGGCAGGGATCCCTATTGAAGTCGATAGCCTCATTCTAACTCTCCATGGTTGGCGGGCGGATCATGTTCGCTACTACAGCAAGCATCCCGATGATCTGAAGGCTATTTTTTCAGCCGACCAAGTTTTCTTTTCAGCACGCAATAGTGCGTTAGAGGATGGAAACTCAACGATTTGGAATATTGATGTAAAAGCCGTAGGGCTGACCATGAATCCATCGGTTGAGTGGGGGGTGAAAGTTCCTAAGGAAAGTAAATCTCGGCATATAGATGCGGTGGAGGTTTCGTTAGGATTCTTCCCCGACCGAATTATGTTTTCGAATGGGAAAATGAGTTGGCTTGGCTCGCATTTCAATGTGAATGGAACCCTTTTAAAAGGGGGAGAAAAGAAAGCAAGCAAGGCGCCCACTAAATCCATGACGGTGCTACCGGAAACGGAGTTGCCGGTATGGATTGATGAGCAGCGGTTTCAATCCTTAGAGAACCATCTAAAGAGGCTTTCGTTGGCAAAAGAGGCAAGGGTTGATATTGGATTCGAAATTGATCCAACTAACTATTCTGCAAGTCGAATAGACCTTTCCATTCGAGCAGATGAATTGAGTTTTCGTGGAGTACATTTTTCCAAGGCCAAGATCGTTGGATCCTATTGTTATCCTTTGGTTCTGTTCAAACAGGTTGAATTATTTCATGGAAAGCAATCGGTCCTGCTGAGTGGTGAATATAATCTAGATTCTAAAGAGGTGAAAGGATCGCTCAATAACTCGATCACTTCGAGTCAGCCGCTACTCCTTCTTCCGGAGAAAGTATATGACGTTCTCGTTCGGGCGGAGTTGCGAATCGAGCAACTTCCTCTCTTGAGAATAAATTTTGGTCCTTCTGTTGTGAATGAATTGCTCAATCAGGTTTCTGGCGATTTTTCGATTCATGATCTGGTTTATAAAGGAATTGAAATTGAGGCATTGGGTGGCCAAGTTAAACGGGAGAATAACCGGATTGAATTTACGAACCTAAAAGGATCAGCTCTTGGGCAGGAAGATCGAGCAGAAGAAATGGGAAGCACGATGCACGGTGGCTTTGCCGAAGGGTCCGTCTTTTGGGATGGAAATGTGCAGGAATTTGGTGTTGATGTTGAGGCGAGTATTGATCCAAATATTTTGGTGCGGGCCTTGGCGCCGATCCAAATTGCCACCAATATTATTCAGCGTTTCCAGTTTAAAGATCAGCCTCCTCGGGGGCAGGTGAGAGTGGGGGCGAAGTTGGATGATTTGGAAACTTTTTATATCGATATCCAGGCTTCAGCCCATGAGGTGATCATCCAAGGCATCGAATTTTCATCGGTCAATATTACTCAGACCTATAAGCACGGAAAATTAAATCTTGATCCTTTTATGGCGTTGCAAGGCATACGTTTGACGGAGGGGATGGTTGCTCTTGATTTTTATAATTCAACGGTCTTTTTTGATGGAACAACTCAATTGAATCCTGCTGATCTTGAGGATTTAATCTATCCTGAATTTAACTTATTTGGGTCCCATATTGAGACCCACGGAGAGGTGCAGTTAACTGCGCGCGGCAGGTTTGACTGGGGAAGCATGCAACAAACAGATTTTTCGATACAGGCCGAGGCAGAGAGCCTAAAAATTCCAGTTGCCAAACTGGATCAGTTTGCCGCAGAGATCGTGGGGTTTGGTCCTGTGATTTCAGTGAAAGATGCAACCTTTGGTCTCTGCGAGGGTACGGGGGAAGGTCTATTTTCTCTAACGTGGAACCCAGAGAAGGAAAACTTACCTTATGAGGCTGAGTTCTCTTTTTCTGATGTCGATTTTTATAAATTCCTCGTCTTTTTATCCAGCAATAAACCCGTGAATGTTTCAGGGAAGATGAGTGGAGATATTTCTATTGAGGCCGATATGTCGACTAACTTTTTTTCTACAGCCAATGGAAAAGGCTTTATTTTCGTTGAGAAGGGGCAACTGGCAGACCTTCCGCTGTTTAATGGATTTTCTCGTCTAGTTCGAAAGGTGTTTCCCTCTTTTACCTTGTTCTCCATTACGAGCCTGAGAGGAAATTTTAATATTTTGGATGGAATTGTTTCATCTGAAGATGCCTATTGTGAGGGCAATATTCTTAGTGCAAAAGGACAGGGGTGTTATTGTCCTTCCACGGGATTTGATGCCCTTGTTCAAGTGCAGATGTTTGGTGAATCTCGAATCACAAAAGTAGTGCGTGTTATTACTAATCCGCTGATGAAACTTTTTGAAATGAAGTTGACGGGGAGGTTGTCGGATCCTTCTTGGAAATTGGAAAAGCTGCCTTAATTTTTTGTAGCGAGAGGAATAGATAGAAACGGGTTGCTCTACACGATTAGAAATCTATATCTTTCGAGTCATTTAAAATAAAAACGAGAGCGTATATGAATGTACTACATCCAAGTTTCTGGGCCGCTCTGTTTGGTTGGCTTATTGCCCAAAGCGTTAAGATGGTCTGTAGTCTGATCCAAACTCATCGCTTGGATTTTAGCTATATGGTAAGTACGGGCGGAATGCCTAGTGCGCATTCTGCTATGGCCACCGCACTTGCGACTTCACTGGGGCTTTGTATGGGGTTTAATTCGGCCATCTTTGCCTTGGGGTGCGCCTTTGCTTTAGTGGTGATGTTTGATGCTCAAAGCGTACGCGCCGCGGCAGGAGAGCAGGCTAAATTGCTCAATCAAATTATCGATGAGCTGCTACATGAACACCATTTATCGGAGCAAAAGCTTAAAGAACTATTGGGTCATACGCGGATGGAGGTATTCATGGGAATGCTTACCGGTATCGCCACGGCTTTTGCCAGCTTTCGATTTGTTCATCTCTAGCTGAGGAAGGCGAGGGTTGCAAGATAGGCGATAACCATAACGAAGGCGGTTGCGGTAGTCGCTTTTCGACTTCGTGTTCGCAGCAAAAGGCCGGCCAGAAGAGTCAGTAATCCAATCATTCCTACGCTCATCCAATGTTTGGAAGAAGCATGAGAAAGCAGACTTTCTCCACGCATCGCCACATCCGCCGCAAAGAGGATGAGTAGATTAAATATATTACTCCCCAATACATTCCCCACCGCCATATCAAGAAAGCCCATACGCACGCTGGCAATGGAGATCACTAATTCGGGAAGGCTGGTTGAAATCGCCAAAAAGAGTGTGCCGATCAAGCTGGCTTCGAGACCCAAACCGCCTTGCTCTGGAGCCAGTGCCATACGCGATCCGAGAATGGAGAGGCCGATTCCGCTCGCAATAATCAATCCGCAAAGTCCTCCAAGTATGCTGTAGAAGCGTGCCGCAGGTAACTGTTCCAATGTTTCTTCAGAGGGTAGATGGGGTTCTGTTTTCTCTTGGGTATGTTGTCGGTGTTCACGCAAGAGGATAAAGCCATAAGCGATAGGTAATAGCAGCGTTACCCAACTACATTGCAAATAAGGGATGAATCCTTCGGATTGATTCGATAGCAGAAAAGCTCCCGCAAAAATAGCCAGTAAAACCAATCCATAAATCGTGGAGTCCGTATGAGGATTTTTCATTTTTTTAGGAACAAACTTCCGAGGAAAGAGCAACGCCATGAGTGCTAGAATCACTAGATTAAAGATATTTGACCCCAACATATTTCCTATCGCCAAGTCGGCGCCCTGCGCAAGATCAGTGTTTTGAATCACTGAAGTAAGTGATACGACCAACTCGGGAAGACTCGTAACCGCGGCCAAAAAAATGAGCCCAATGAGTCCGCTACCCAGTCCGGTGCGCTCTCCGAGCGCATCGCCATAGATGCTCAGGCGGATGCCAGACAAAACCACAATGGCGGCCATGGCCACAAAAGCCATCAAGAGCCCCAGTTGTGTTCCAATGAGTTGTTCAAAGAAATGCATTGTCGTTTTCTACAATAGTTCCAAACCTTGGAACATCTTTTTCTGGAAGTGTTGTGAAAGAGTAGGGGTAGCCGGAGTGGATTTCATCCCCTTTTATTTAGGACTCATTTTGGCCACATAAACTGCGCCGATAGAGGAACCCCCCGTGATAGGATTCTCAAACTCGATAGTGTGCGATTGAGCGCTAACGAAGACCTTTTTTAAGCGTTCGGTAAAGAAATCTTCCGGTGCGCCATCCGCCCACAGGGCAAATATACCCCGGGGCTTCAAATGTTGCGTAAGCTCGCCCAGTCCTTCTTCCGTATAAAAATGTGTATTGGTTTGGTGCAGAACGTGGGTCGGAGTGTGATCGATATCCAGCAATATGGCATCGTACTTCTTGGTTGGATTTTCTGGGTCGAAGCTTTTCATAATGTTACGCGATAGAGCAAAGAAGTCGGCCTGCACCAATCGGCATCGGGCATCATTCACCAATCTCTTTCCTAAAGGCACTAATCCTGATTTATGCCATTCGATGACAGCTTCAAGATAATCCACAATCACAAGCGACTTCACCCGAGGGTCTTCCAATGCCGCTACTGCGGTATAGCCCAGCCCAAGTCCGCCGACCACCACATCGAGTTCATCATAATTGAGTGCATCCAGCCCCAGCTTTGCCAGTTGCGATTCTGCCTCATGAAACAAGCTGGTCATCAAAAAATGCTCTCCAAGCTTTACCTCATAAATATCACGATCCCCAAATTGGGGCATACGTCGCCGGCGCAACATTAAATCACCGATGGGGGTGGGTCGAAAATCTAGCTCTTCATAAATAAAACTCAAAAAATTATCTCCTTAAATTGAAAGCAGTTCCTGCACATCGTTCCACGAGAGAGATGAACTCATATCGCCGTCCTTTTCGAGGGTGGCATCGATAATACTTTTTTTGCGTTGCTGCATTTGCAGTACTTTTTCTTCAACCGTATTTTTGGTGATGAGCTTGATGCTGTAGACCGTATTTTTTTGGCCAATACGGTGGGCCCGGTCGGTTGCTTGATCTTCCACGGCAGGGTTCCACCAGGGATCAAAGTGAATAACCATATCGGCTCCGGTGAGGTTAAGCCCCGTTCCTCCTGCCTTTAGGCTGATGAGGAAAAGCGGGATAGAGCGGTCGGTATTAAAGGTCCGCACTCGTGCCTGACGATCTTTAGTTGATCCATCGAGATAGCAATATTTCAAGTTACGCGCTTCGAGTTCTTTACGAATGATCGCTAGCATGGAGGTGAATTGACTAAAGACAAGAATACGATGGCCGGCATCCACGGCTTCATCGACCAATTCGAAGAAAAGTTCCATCTTTGCAGAGGGGAATTCACTTTTAAGGTCGGGTAATTTTAGGAGATCGATATGGCAGCATGTTTGCCTGAGTTGAAGTAGGGTTTTAAAAATTTCCATTCGCGATTTATTAAAGCCTTGAGAATCGACCATGCTATTAATCTTTTTCTTTGCCCCCTCAAGGATTTGCTTATAGACCATGTGCTGATCTTTACTCAACGAGCAGTGAGCCACGCGTTGAATCTTTTCAGGAAGATCTTTGGCAACATCTTTCTTCAGCCGGCGGAGCAGGAATGGATGCAACTTTCGGCGTAGCTTGATCTGTGCAAGCTCGGCTTCGGGTCCCCCATTTTGAATAGGAAGCTCATAGTTTTCTCGGAAGATTTTATGATTTCCAAGATAACCTGGCATCAAGAAATCCATGATCGACCAAAGATCGGAAACACTATTTTCAATCGGAGTACCGGTCAGCACGAGCTTGTGGTTAGCCTGAATCTTTTTAACGGCAACCGCGTTTTGGGTGGTCCGATTTTTAATATGTTGGGCCTCGTCGAGTACGGCTACGGTAAAACAGTGCTGGAGATATTCATCTAGGTCGCGGCGAATGAGTGCATAAGAGGTAATCACCAAATCATAGTGAGCCACTTTATCCCAATGCTCGTGCCGGTCGGAGCCATGCATTTTTAGAACCCGCAGCTGGGGTGTAAATTTTTCAGCTTCTTCTGCCCAGTTTTCAACCAGGCTTGTTGGGCAAACAATCAGCGAAGGAGCAGAGGTCTTGGATTGGAGTAGTTGAAGCCATACGAGGGTCTGAACGGTTTTTCCAAGCCCCATTTCATCCGCCAAAATTCCGCAGAATCCACTCTGTTCCAGAAAGCGCATCCAATAGACCCCGCTTTTTTGATAATCGCGGAGCGTATTTTCAAGGGATTCACCAAGAGGAATAGGTTCGAGCTTTGCATCTCGATTTTGTATTTGAGCCTTGGCGATCCATTCTGGAGCCGCTTCCACATCGATACCATCGAGTGAATGAAGCGAGGCCTGCACATAGGCCGCATGAATATTATTCATACGGAAGGTTCCGGGCTCGCTTCCTTCCCCCGTTGAACAATCACTAAAAACTTCACGCGCCGTTTCGATGGCATCGATATCGAGTAAAATAGTGCGACCTTTCTTCTCAACAAAGGCCTCTCCTTTATTGAGCGCCCTCATAATATCGCTAGGGTCCAGACTTTCCCCTCCGATATTTTCATATTCATAGCCGACATCAAAAAAGCCGTTATCCGCGCCGTCGGAGTTAATATGTACGACCGTCGTTGTAAATTCGGCCTGGTCCATAAACGCTGCGGCCATCCCTTTGAGCTCAATCTTCCAGCCGTGGCGTCGTAGACGCGGCATGGCGCCCCCCAAAAAGTTAAGGACCTCGCGCGTTCCTCGAATCTGTTTAAGTAGATCACCACGATGCCCTCGAAAACCATTGGACGTCACAATCTCAAGCGCTTCTTTTTCAGCGGATGGATTACGAACTTTAAATTCCAAAAGATCATCTTCGGAAGGAATAGAAAAGTGCCCCAAAGCTTCATCGCGTCCTGCAACAAGTTGCACGATTCCGTACTCGGCATAGAGGGTGGCCGAGAGGGCGGTTTGGGACCCTTCCACCATCAGTCGAAAGCGGGGTGTGGCAGGCTTAAGCAAAAGCATGTCGGATGAAATATTACTTTCGACCTTCATTAGCTTTTCAAGCATGGGAAGCTCATTCTTCATGAACGACGGAATGGCATCGCGGGGAATGCGGACGGGCGCGTCGTATATACTACGCAAAGGGCCTGGGAGTATCTTTTCTAGTTTGGTAAAAATTTCCTGCTGTAAAACCCAGCCATTTCCTCCACTCACCACGCACGTCAATGGTTCCTCCACATCCGTGTGGATCGAAAGCACCAACTCACCGCTTTCCTCATTAAGTGTCATTTGAACGAAAGTCGAAGTAATGCTCTCATCAACCATCAAGTATCCATCGCGGCCGCCCTCATAAATTTCTTTTCCAAGGCAGAGTTCCAAAATATTAACAAAATCGGCGAGCGAAGCCGTCAATTTACCTTTAGCCGGCCCTTCAGAAATATCCTCTAATACAAACAAAAGATTGTCATCGCTTGAACTTAAGGCCAACGGGCGCTTCTTAGAAACCTCATTGAGAGGGGTACTAGTTCCATCCAGCTCAAACGCACATCGGATCGGCACCTTTCCGCTGGAAAGACCCTCTCGCCAGCTTTGCTTCAACGTAATGCGTAAAACCGACGGGGTTCCTTGGGGATCTCGCGTGTGATATGCCGAATCGTCGAAGGCCGCTAGTCGTTCCGCCCTCCGCTTTTCCTCCACCATTTTATCCATTCGAAACGGATCGCTATACAGCCGGACCGCTTCCAATCCCAAAGCCACTAAATGAGCACAGATACGGCTCTCTTCCCGGTTTTCACGGCAAGGACAATGGTTTTCAACTAAACCATCCGAAAGTACCTCGAACTTACTTCGCATGCCGCGCATGCCAATCGATAACTGCCCCGTCACAAAGGGGGGATCGAATGAAACCTTTTCCACCTTGCCCCGTTCAAAAAGGGTCATTCCATCCTTAAACGTTTTTGGGCCAGCCCAATCCTTTAAAATTTTATGTGTAAACGGTACGTGCATTTGTGTTGATCCAATAAATTTGAATGAATAGCTTT
>JAOZSZ010000057.1:0-4773 GCA_029939385.1 Pontiella sp.
GCAGGAACTAGCCAATCTGCTATTTATCCAAATGCAATTCTTATTCAACCATCTCCTTCCCCTGCATTTCCTAAAGAATTTAAGCGGTTTGATCCCCCCGTTTCAAATGGGGTCTTAAACTTGAAGGTCCCGGAAATTGGTGAATGGACGCGAAGTAATGAACCGGGGGAAACATTGGTGCTTACAGGGAGTCGGTTGTCCGCTTTCACGGGGGGTGAAGAAGGTCGTGATACCCGTTTTATTCTTTTTGGGCAACTGGGGCTGAACCAAGTTGAAGCAGATGGCCTTATCCGGAGATTAGATGGACAGCAAGTAGCGATTACTCTTCCTGACACGCTTCCTCCGAATCAAATGTATTTAATGTGGCCGAAAAATAGTGACGGCTATGGTGTGCCTGTTTCTATTAATCAAACTGAGATGTGGTGGATAGGTTCAGATGTGGTTTCAAAAGCGGAAGTTTTTTCTGTTTATGGGCGCAATCTAAAATTGGGGAATGGTGATAGCTACCTTTATATTGAAGAGTTGGACCGTTGGCTAACTAGTGAGTCAGCAAATCCTTATAAAGCCGATTTTATTTTGCCGGATGATATTGGAAATGGAACCTACACGGTTTGGGCGCATAATGGTTTGGGGCAGCAGTATGGATGGAGTGAACCCCGACAAATTACAGTTGAAAGTGCTGTGGTATGGAATGGCCCAACAATTAATGTGAAGGACTATGGTGCAAAAGGAGATGGGATTACTGACGATTATTCTGCAATCCAATCGGCTCTTGATGATGCAAAGAACATGGATTTCCCCACGGTTTATTTCCCAGAAGGAACATATCTTTTATCTGCATCATTACATAACGCTAAATATGATATGCGTTTAATGGGTGCAGGAAAGGATCAAACGGTGATCAGCACGCATCCCGATTATGGCAATAATGCCGATTTTTCTTATGGGTTGTTTTATAGTAGCTCCCAGTTAGGTCCTGTTGAGTTTTGTGATATGACCTTAAGTACGGGGGCATATTTGGGCTCATCTTTGATTGGCTCCACACTTGTTCGTGCCCGTGATGGTTTGCGGGGGACTTTTAATAATGTCCTGTTTACGCAAATGGATCATCCTGATTATACCTCTCACACTCCTATTGTTGATTTGGGCGGATCATCCTATATGACGTTTAAAAACTGTGAATTTGTTCTTTCGGGAGCAGTTAATATTAATGCGCAGTCAAGACAATCTGTTTTTGAAGGCTGTATTTTCAAAGGGATTAATGATGTCGATTTCATGATCAACATTGGATCTTCACACGAAAGTAGTATTAGAGACTGTCTCGCTCAGAACTATGATAATTCTAACCCTAATGATGGGCGAGGCTGGGCGCAGGGACGGTTTGTATATGGGTCGGGCGCCCATGGATTGATCACCGATATCTATTATGGGGGAAACACTACATCTAATCTAACGGTTCGTGAAACATTCACGGAGAATCAAAATACGGGGGAGCAGTTCATGACCGAGTTTGGGCGGACTCTTTTTAGAGGTAGTCCGATCGGATCAAGCGCCTCCTCGGTTCAGTTTGCCGGATTATCTGAGGATTTTACGGGAAAAATTATTGTTGTAGTTGGCGGGATTGGACTGGGTCAGAATCGTCAAGTAACCGGTGTAGATACCGATACGGGCAGGGTAAGCATTAAAGGCGAATGGAATGTAGTTCCTGATGAAAATAGTATTTTGATGATCGGAAATTATTCAGCTCGTCATGTGGTTTATGACAGCTATTTTGATGGGGTTGAAAGAGCCGTCGTAACCGATATTCCTTCAACAGCTGGGGTGATGCCGTACGGGTCGCAGCTTGATATGATTGTTGATGGCAACTATTTCCACCAATTGAAACACGGCATATCTTTGTGGGAACTTCAGAATACGGTTGGTGATCATATTTGGGGCCGCCCTCTATATTTTAACTTATTTGTGAACAATACATTGGTTCGATGCCGCCGCGCTATCGATAATAATGTGCCTGTTTATAGTGGTTCTCCCTCCGTTTGGGATATCAGCATGCTTGGAAATGTGTTTCGTAATAACAGTATTTCTAATACGACAGAATATGCCTTTAGAAATCGGACATGGGAAAATACTCATAGTATTGCCATGTGCGTATATGACCAAAATACCAGCATTAATTGTGTAACCAATATTGGCGATGATATGGGGTTGCGCAACCAAGTTTGGATTGGCAACCAGTTCACTTCTTTCAATGGCGGGATAGGTCTTTCAATCTCAAGTGATCATGTTCCCGGGTTGTATAAAAATTCATGGAATGGATTTTTATCTGCATATGGAGGCGTCTTGCCGGGTGCGGTACTAGAGCTTCCCCAGCGAGTGATTTCCTTAGATAAAGAAAATACAACAGGGAATATTACTCTAAGGAATAGCGGAACAGATATTTTGAACTGGAGCGCAAGCACGGATAAAGAGTGGTTAAATATTATCGAATCAAGGGGATCCATTTTGGATGAAAATAGTGATGACACGCTTTCATTTGAGGTAGATTTAGCCTCCATTCCCACGGGGGAATCCGAGGCGGTAATTACAATCACTACTGCGGGCCAAGAACAACAAATGACCGTTGAATTAATTGCGGAGGCTTCTTTGCCTCCACCCCCAGATCAGCCTCCTGCGCCGATATTGACCGGGATCACTATTTCTGGGCCTGCCAATTTGGATGAAGAAACGACCGCTCCGTATATTTGTTCTGCTAGCTATTCTGACGGCACAACGGAGGTTGTTGCTGCAAGCTGGAGCGAAAACTCCGAGGCCACAAGTATCTCCAGTTTAGGACAGCTTACGGTAGGGGATGTAGGAGCCGACCAGAACGTAACGATTACCGCAAGTTTCGAAGGAGAGAGCGCTACGCATGAGGTTGCCATTAATGATATTCCGGTCGTGTTGACCGGTATTGTGGTCTCCGGCCCGGCAATAGTTGATGAAGGGACGACGGCTCAATATATCTGTACTGCGAATTATTCGGATGGAAGCAGTTCTCTGATCACACCTAGTTGGAGTGAAAACAGGTCTGTTACGACGATAAATGGTTCAGGCCTTCTGAGTGCCGGGGATATTACATCCGACCAGACGGCCGTTATTACGGCGAGTTTTGGCGAGGAAAATGACACGCTTACGATTACCGTTAAGTATATCCCGCCGGTGTTGACCGCTATCGCGATCTCGGGAGCCACGAGCTTGAATGAAGAAACCACGGTTCAGTATGCCTGCTCGGCAACCTATTCGGATGGGTCAATCGTGGCGATTGTTCCTGCCTGGAGTGAAAACTCTTCGAGTACAACGATATCTTCTTTCGGCGTGTTGACTGCAGGGAATGTAACTTCCGATCAGACCGCAATAATTACTGCAAACTACGGTGGAATAATCGATACGCACGCCGTACTCGTTAAGTATGTTCCGCCGGTGCTGATCGCTATCACGATCTCGGGAGTCACGCGCTTAGATGAAGAAACATCTTCTCAATATGTATGTACCGCAAATTATTCCGATGGAAGTAGCGCTGTAGTGACCCCCACATGGAGTGAAAATGCTTCTTTCACAACGATCAGTACTTCTGGACTGCTGACGGCAGGAGATATTTCTTTCGATGAAAATATGATAATTACGGCAATTTTTGATGGAGAGAGTGATACCCATGAAGTGGTTGTGGCTTACGTTATCCCACCCGTGGTGCTTACGGGGATTTCAATTTTTGGGCCAGACTACATCGAGGAAAATGTAAATGTTCAGTATGTCTGTATGGCGTATTATTCCGATGGAACGAGTGATGAGGTGGCGCCCGTTTGGGGGGAAGACTCCATGTTTGCCTCGATCGGTGGTTCTGGAGTGTTGAGCGCACTCAACGTGACTTCCGATGAGAATATAACGATCACGGCTAGTTTTGACGGAGAGGTGGATACGCAGTCATTGGTTGTTATGGCGGTTGGCGATCAGATTATTTTTCCACTGGATGGGTTTGATGGAAAGACCATCTCTGCTGAGCTGTGGGATCACACGGCACAAGTATCTATCCCTTTAGGAGAAGAATTTGAGCCTGAAGAAATTGTGATTGAAAATATAAATGTAGACCAATGGTATTACTTGAGCCTTTTCGAGGAAACATCGGCTGAACGAATTCTTGTACACGCTAGTTGGATCAGAATGTAGCAGGCTATGAAAATGAGGTTTAAAATGAAAAAAAATATTTTGGTACTAATCATGCTTTTAGGAGCAAGAGTATATGCGGGGCAGGTTGCCCTTCCGGTGGAGCGATTAGCGCTTCCTCAGGTGCAAGGGAATCATCTGATTTGTATTTGGGATGAAACGGCGAGTAATTGGCACGCCAGCTTTGCGAGCTATGACCACGGCGGGTCGATTAGTTTTCAAGTCCCTGAGTGGGACAAGTGGTATTGGGTTGGATTATGGGACGAAGAAGCAGGGCAATATGTATTCGGAAAGTGGGTAGGTCATTTTGTGACGAACTAAGCCGAATAAGGAGAACGAATCAATGGGTATGATTAAAATTATTACTACCATTTTAGCTACGGCCATGATTTCTGGGTGTGCCTCGATTGGAGGGGCTAGTGGGCCTCGTGGGCCAAGAATTGTAGCCTCGGGCCGCGTGACGGAATATGGCCAATATGCAGAAGTTGGAGTGGAGTTTTCCTCGGTCGGAGATTTTGTTGCGATTGTTTCTCCAAGTCGGTGGAAATCACCAGTTGCAACGGGCGGGAGTCT
>JAOZSZ010000057.1:4873-7989 GCA_029939385.1 Pontiella sp.
GGCGGTGATGGTAGTGACGATGGCAGCCCATCTAATATTCCTCCTCCCCCTCCTCCCCCTCCTCCTGGACCATAATAAGGGCCGAATTGCCATCCTGTTTAAGAAGATGACTTGCTTTATATGAGTAGAATCGTCTAAGAACAGCCTGAATTTATTCAGGCTGTTTTCTATTATATCGAAGGAGATTTTAATGTTTCAAAGAGTGGTGCTGACGGGTCTTTTAGTTTCTTTCATAGGTTTGTTCTTGGGATGCGTCTCTACGGAGTCTACTTCCGTGTCGACGCAGGACTTCATGCTTAGCATGCAGGATGATGCGCTATTCATCAGTGATTTGGTTCCCGGGGATAGAATCGAAGTTTCGGTTGAGGTTGATGGAATTATGGAAGTGTCATCGCATCGGGCTGAATTGAATCATCAAGGCATGGTTACGTTGCCCTTAATAGGTGATGTGAGAATTGAAGGCCTAAAACTCGATGAAGCGCGAAATATTATTTCAAAAACATATGGAGCATACTATGTAAACCCTCCGGTGGTTATGCTTGCCATGGTGAATGATGGGGATAGTAGCGAGTGGGGAAGTGTCACCGTGCTTGGACGTGTTAATCAGCCGGGACTCGTGCCAGTTGCCTCTCGCCGAGGAATCCCTCTTTCTGCCGCAGTACAAGCCGCAGGAGGCTTTTCTAGTAGCGCTAAGATTAGTGATATTCGTATTTCTAGAATCGATGGAAAAGGAAATAAAATTCAGGTATCCGTCGATTTTAAGCAGATTGGTTTGGCGGGGAATTCAGAGGCCGATCTCCCTCTAAAGGCGGGTGATATTATCTATATTCCGGAGCGGATCTTCTAATGAATAGATTCGGGATGGCCTTAGGCGGACTAATGCTGTTCGCTTTCCTTTCTCAGGCGCAAGAGACGGGCGAGGAAAAGGGGTTTGAATTAGGAATTTTTAAGATTCGTCCAGAAGCCGAGGTATTAGGGGCTTATGATAATCGGGTAGTGATTAATCCCTCTGGGAATAATGCGGATGGTGATGTCTATGGAGAAGTGGCGGCCGCCCTTTATCTGAACAATATAGATTCTAGATATGAGTTCTATGCAAAGGCTTTATTGGGATATCGTTTCTACGAAACCTATACGGGTTTAAATAATAGCTTTTATGATACCACTGTACTTATTTCTTCTTCTCAAAATCCCCTTAAACTGGGGTTATCAGCCCACTTAAAAAAATCACTGGATTACGATAGTTTTGTGGATGCCAACAGTGGAGGAGGGCCCTCTTCCATTTTAACCGCAAAGCCCTCGGAGCGTTTTTCGAGTAAAGCTAATGTGGGTTATGAAAAGCAGGTAACAGATAAAACATCCATCAAGCCGAGTTATGATTTTTGGTATTATCTACAGGATTTTGACGAAAAGGGCCGTTCGGATGAGGAATGGGTCGTGCACCGAGGTAGCCTTGAACTTGGGTATGGATATACACAAAAAACCTTACTTACATTGTCGGGCTACTACAGTCTTCAGATGAACGACGAAGAGAATGGAAATATTGGTACCGTAGCGATTGGAGCACGAAGCCGCTCAACCGATAAGACCGGCTGGGTTGCGCAGATAGGACTGGCCGTCGCAGATTATGAGGTTTCTGGTACAGGTCAAAGTGTGGTGAGTCAGATTCGCGCAAGTTGGCAGGCGACCGAAAAGGTATCCACTTATATTTTGGGAGGAAATCACTTTCAGCCTGGATCTGGAAATAAAGGAGGCGCACAGATCGTCTATCGGTTAGGCTATGGTGTCGATTGGCGTATGGTTTCCCGTTGGCGTCTAAAGGCACAAGTATTACATGATTACACGGAAGATCTGATTCATCAGGCAAGTTCAAATTCAGAGGATATAAAACACTTCTTGATGGCACAAACAACTTATGATCTTACGCGTCAAATTGCGCTATCCCTTACCGGAAAATATATTAATGATGAGTTAGATGCCGATCAGATGATTATCTCTTTAGGCGTCGGATTTAATTATTAAAGTATATGGCTATTTCCCTCCATCTTGGGCCACTCAAATTTTCAATAAACCGAATATTAACTTTCGGAATATTCCTTCTCTGTTCTTCTGCCGCGTGGATGGATGTTCATTCATCTTTGCAAGGGGCACTATCATGCTTTGTCGCCATATTAGGTGTAATAAGCTTTTGCCTCCCCCGTATTCGCTTTCGGCTTCAAAGAGACCCCCTTTTTTGGATTGGCGCGGTCTTTCTACTGCTGCTCCTTCTTCAACGGCTTAACAGTGGATATAATGTAGAATGGGGCGAAGACGGTATGGCCACGATGGCCCGCGTGCCATCAAAGTGGTGGCCGTGGTCCGTAGCTCCGCAGGCCGCTGGGCAGATGCTGAATTGGTTCTTTCCTGTATGGGTAGTCATCTTAATTATTCGTAATATTTTGACCCGATCCGATATAAAAACCCTATTACATCTCCTCGTGTGGAATAGCGCGGCCCTAGCGTTTATTGGAATTTTGCAATATATCGTCGGAGCAGAAAAAATACTAGGCGTGTGGAAGGTGTTACGCTCCGATTTCTTTGCAACTTTTCCGTACCCCAATCATGCCGCCGAATGGTTTTATCTTCATGCTGCTTTGGCTGCGGGGTTAATGCACGATGCGATAGTGAAGGGTAAACCCCTGACTCGTGTTAGTGTTTGGATGATTTGCTTTATGTTCTGTGTGGGCGCAACCTTTCTAACGCTGAGTCGGGCCGGAGCACTTGCGGCTCTTGGGCTATTTTTTGTTGTTTTATTTATCCTCATACGCCGGGCGCTAAAAACCATGAGAGGGGGCGCGGCCATTAACACCTATATCGCTCTCTCCAGCATTGCTTTGGCGGGGCTAATTCTTTTTCTGGGTGCGGGCGGCGGGTCTTTGGCCAAAGAGATTGGAGGAAAGGCGTTGATCGGAGAAATATCGGTGGCAGGCGACTTCGCTGTACGGATTCGGCAGATGCCCTATGCTTGGGAAATGATCAAGGAATTTCCATTGTTTGGAACCGGCGGTTGGGGTTATGGATCACTGCTTAAATTTTATCTACCTCTAGATGAATGGCAGTCATGGATGGCTTCTGAG
>JAOZSZ010000255.1 GCA_029939385.1 Pontiella sp.
CTACGGATTCCGTATTTCCTGATTCGCGGTCTTCAAGTTTTTCACCTACACACACAATGGGTCGAATATTTTTTTCGAGGGCTTTCTTAACTTTTTTGTTAATCCAAAAATCGTTTTCTTTGTAGTACTCGCGACGTTCACTGTGCCCCAGAATAACATAACGGACAAACAGCTCCTTGAGCATGGTATGGGAGATTTCACCGGTGTAGGCTCCTTCGTCCTCAGAACTCATGTTCTGCGATCCAACATTAATGTGTGTTTCTGAAACCACATCGCTAACCGCCTTGAGCGCAGTAAACGGAGGACATAACACCACATCCACACCCTTGCAGTCAGCAAGTTCCAACTTAATGGCATTGGCAAGCTCAACTGCTTCCTCAACCGTCTTATTCATTTTCCAGTTTCCGGCAACAATTTTCTTCCTCATCAGATCTCCGTTTATATTGAATATCGTTAATTTAAATCTATTTACTTAAGAAAAATAAGCAGGAAATTTAGCGGAAGCCTCTCCTCGAGGCAACGTCCAAAAACAGAAAAGGTATGCCTATCGAAACCCTTTAAACTTGAATCTTATCTAATAAGAAAAGGATTTCTTCCGTGTTCTTCCTTGCGGAGGCATTAAACCATTCCCCTAGTTGCACGATTGTTTGATGAGACTTCCACCGCTTAAATTCAGCGAGAGTAATCCCCTTCCCTTGAAGATATTTCCCAACAGGACTCATGCTCATATCAAAATTCGGTTCGTGGACCGTGCGTTCAATAAAGCCTTCGATCGGCCCGGCACTGCCATGTACAAAATTATCGCGACCAGGATATTCTAAAGCGAATCCATAGGTTTTATAAAGCTTTCCTCGAAAACTTTGAGGATCTGCCTTGCTTGCATCGGTTGATCCAAGAATCTTTTTGCGAAATGCTGCCCAAGAAGTCTGAGCGGGATCAAACTCAACCACATAGTAGGAGAGATTTACTTTTGGATTATAAAAAAACTCCTCAAGGATCGGGTAAAAAGCATTGATGCAATAGCAGTCCAATTGATCAATCCAAGCAATGATTAATCCCTCTTGGAGCTTTTTTGTTTTTTTGCAGGAAAACTGTTTATTCCAGAACAGATAAAGCTCCTGAGCACTCCTATTTTTTTCTTTTAATAGCTGCGGGTTTCCCATAATTCGCCCCGCCATTACTTCATTTTCCCAGCTTTCACCAAAGGTCGATTCAAATATGGCCTTTGCCTCTGCCGTGACAACCACATCCCCGTATGATGCTTTGCTATATATTAGGTAATGTTCTTTGAGTACCTTATGCTTCGAGAGTTCTGTGCCGATCAGCTTACGATTTAGGATGATTCTAAATCCTTTTTCTATGAGGAAGACATTTAGCTGTTGACCCAGCTCTTCCGGCGTCAAGGGTAAATCCAAATGATGTAGCGGTTTGGTAAACACGACCGCTTGATTGATTTTATGCTCCATTTAAAAACCTTTAAAAGAAGGCTCCTCTTTATTTATGACTTCCCGCATCAATCATAGAATGGTCATGACTCCCTATATGATTTTCGCAAAAGCATTTACCACAAGTGGAGCAATAGCGAAAATCCATCGTAGTCATATTTTTATCCGACGCACCACATTCCGCGCAAATATGCATCGGTTGCTCCGCCACGATCTCCCGCTCAACCTGATAGGCCTTTCTTCGTTGCCCCGCCTTAAAATTATTCAAAAAGCTTTTACCAAAAAAGAGCAGATAGTTTGCAAATGCCGCAACAACACATAAGCGACTCCCTATATCTGCCGAAATCAAGGTGAAGAGATAGGCTATAACCGTTAACCAACCCAGCCACTTTACTTTGACGGGAAGGATTAAAAAAAGGCGAAATTCAAGATTTGGAAAAAGAGTGGCAAATGCGAGCAAAACACCGCCCAGAAAAAAATAGTTTGTGATAATTGCCCCGGGCGCAATAAACGCCATCACAACCGAAAAGAGATAACCCATTAAAACATATAGATTATAGCGAAATGTCCCCCATTCTCGCTCCAGCGAAGACCCCATTAGATAGAAGATATAAAAAGCAAAGAAGAGCCAAATGGGGCTGAGTGTTTTTGGAATCATCATGAATGAAAGCAACCGCCACCATTCCCCTCGATGCATTACTGAGCTTCCGTGTAGTACTAAATCGAGTCGATCACTATAGCCTCCCATCAATAACGCCACACCAATCAACTGAAATGCTATCAGGTAAAGCGTCAAATTCGGGATGGCCCATCCGCGGAAATGCTTCTCAAGTATTGAAATTAAATTCATAACATATGACGGTAGTGAAAAGCCCAAAGAGTTGGAAGGTTGGAGTATTAAAAATCAATACTCCC
>JAOZSZ010000256.1:0-1652 GCA_029939385.1 Pontiella sp.
GCGCAGGAAGGGGTTCGTTTTCTTCTCCTCGGCGAGCGTGGCGAAGATCGCGGCGGCGGGGTCGGCGCGGTAGAGAGCGAGGCGCGCTTTCATCTCTTCGTTATCCGGCTCGACCGACAAGGCAAATTCTAGGTTATCGATGAGATAGTCGTGTCCACCAAAAATGCGCGTGTCGTCCGGCAATGTACTTATTTTTTGAAGGCTGGAAAATAGTTGTTCCGCCGTCCCTCCGAGCAGTCGGCCGCAGGCGCCGTTAATGAGGGTGTCACCCGTAAACAAGATGCCTAGTTCGGGGAAGTAATAGCTCTTATGGACGGCCATATGCCCTGGGGTTGAAATGGGCTGACAAATGGTTCCGAGGATTGAAAACTCAACGGCCTCCACGCCGGGGCTGACCGACTGCACTCCTAATTGATCCTGAATGGCCCGGCATCCCCCCACATGATCGAGGTGGGTATGAGTGATTAAGATCTTCTGAAGGCGCAGGTTGTTTTCTTCCAGCACTTGAAAAATGGGTCGCGCTTCTCCAGCGTCAATCAGCACCGCCTCATCCTCGCGACAAACGAGATAGACCCCGTTGTCGTTCAATACCGGCACGACCCGCACTTTAAAATTACCAAAATTAAGTTGGGTTATTTTCATAAGATACAGCAATCCAAATGGTTTTTTCGGTAGCAGATGTGGACTCAATCCGGTGGCGCTGATGCGCAGGAATAAGCAGGTGGTCGCCGGGGTTAAGCTCGACGCGCTCGTCCCCAACCGTTAGCACGGCGGAGCCGGCAACGAGTAGCACCCATTCACTCCGATCCTGATCGTACCAAAAACCCTCCGGCGATGCCTGTCCATCGGAAACAATCCGTTCAATCTTCACGTTTTCACTTTCCGCCAATACCGTAAAAATCTCCTCGGGAAATTCGGCAGGAATCTCACTAAACACGTTTCTTTTCATTGGGCATCTCCAAAGTTGTTCCGTAAGCTATACCCCATGTTTTCATTGCTGACAATTTTTGTGGGAGCGTTTGTAGTTGGGCTCTCCGGCGCCATGGCGCCCGGCCCCGTGCTGACGGTGACCATCAGCGAAACGCTCAAGCGCGGGTTCAAGGCGGGGCCCCTGATTGTGTTGGGGCACGCCGCCCTTGAAATTGTTTTATTACTTCTGATTGCGGGCGGGCTGGGTCCCTTCTTTCAACACCCGGTTGTGACCACCGTTTTCCTCTCGGCCGGCGGGTCCGTGTTGCTTTGGATGGGCGGCCAGATGATTCTCACGAATAAGCAAACCACCGAGGATGCGCTCAATGCGAAAGGCGCGGACTCGCCCTATGGCCCGGTGCTGGCGGGCATTGTCCTCAGCCTCACAAATCCGTTTTGGATTATCTGGTGGGTGACTGTTGGCATGGGGTTTGTTATGCAGTCGCTACAGTTTGGAATGGCCGGTCTGCTCAGCTTTTATTTTGGACATATCCTCGCCGACCTCGCGTGGTATAGCTTTGTCTCGTTCAGCGTCTCCGCCGGACGCCGTCTCTGCCCGCCCATGATCTACCGCGTTGTATTTATCGCATGCGGAATCGCGTTGCTCGGCCTCGGCGGCCTCTTTATCGCGAAAGCCATCTAGTCCCCCTCTTTCTATTTTTGAATTCTGAGGGGAAGGCTAC
>JAOZSZ010000256.1:1662-2346 GCA_029939385.1 Pontiella sp.
TAGGCCAACAGGATTACGATTACGATATGTTTATTATTCATTCCAATACTCCTCATAATGAATGGCTTCAAACCACTCCCGTTATTTTTAAATTCTGTGGAGAAGGCTACTCCTCGCCGAGCAAAAGGCGTAAGACTAAATTGGCCTGCATATGGGCGGCGATCCCCACGCGTGGGGCCATGAGCCCGCACCCCGAAACCGATCCCGTTTCAAGGTCGCCAACCACATAGATTCGTTTCCCCATTTTCCGCACACCAATGGTTTCGCCAGTGCCGTGACCTGCCATTCCAGATGCCGCCACGATGGGCTGATTAGGGAATGATTGTAAAAGCATGGCTTTTTGATCGGCGCGATCAAACGCTTCCACCAGCACATCGGCCTCGGCAAAGAGCGTTGGAATATTATCGGGCGTCAAGCGGACGCAATGCGTCTCGTATTTTACATATGGATTAATCCGTCGGAGGGTGGCTTTGAGTGCTTCAGATTTTGCCAGGCCCAGCTGGTCGATAAAGTATTGCTGGCGATTCAGGTTGCTTGGTTCGACGACGTCGAAGTCGGCAAGAATCAACCGCCCCACCCCGATGCGTGCGAGAGCAATGGCTACGGAAGAACCGAGTCCCCCGAGCCCCGCAATCCCCACCGTTGCGGCTTTAATTTTTTCATGTATGCCCGGCGTGTGCCGCG
>JAOZSZ010000058.1 GCA_029939385.1 Pontiella sp.
TCCTCGGTGGTCAGCTCGCCGAGGTAGTTGCGGACGATGGAACGGGCATAGTCGCGCGCCCATTTTTGCTTATAGTTATCCCGCAGTCCAGAGGAGCTCACCACCACATCGGCCTCCGTCGTTATAATCCGGTATTGCACTTTAATGTCCACAAAGACATCGGAGCCGTCGACGGTCTTAATTTTTAGATCATCCTTGCCGCTGCGATCGCCGCGGCCGCGTGCTTCGGTCATTTCTAGGGTTTGAAGGGTTTTATCCATCACCGAAAACGAGTGGCGAATGCCGTTGTAGATTTTTGCGCCCGACTCTTCGACCACGGTGATCTCACCGGTAAAGCGATCGAGCATAATGCCCACCTGCTCACCACTCACGGTATCAATACGGATCGTCATAAAACAAAATACCACAATCAGAAAAACTGCGACCCCCAACGGGACCAACCCACTCGCCAGAATCTTTTTCAAGATCTCCACGCTAGGATCAGGCTTCTGCTCAAAATTTATATCCATCTTCATTCTCCTTGATTTTATCTCTATGCCAGACCGGCACAGATGAGCCTCTGATTTAAAACTGGCGAAAGGCTAGCACGTAGCCAAAAACCAACCACTCTTATTTCAGCCAAATTTTATAATCAACGGGTCCGGTGAAGCGTTTCTAAGAAACGCCGCTACAAAAATAGGTGACGGGAAGGACTTCCGACAACCCAGACCACGGGGTATTTTTCCTTATGGGATTGAGTCCCCTGCCCAGCTCTGCTAAACAATGCGCCTTTCAAGGGAAACTACTTTTTACAGGAGAAAACCATGTCCATTCATCCCAATGCGGGAAAACCCGTTAAAAAAGAAAACTTAATCGATATCGCTGAGCTGGTTAGCCTCTACTACGAAACACAGCCTGACGTGACAAACCCCGACCAAAAAGTCGCCTTCGGCACCTCCGGCCACCGTGGCTCATCGCTCAACACCAGCTTTACGGAAGACCATATTATGGCTATCTCACAGGCCATCTGCGAATACCGCGAAAAGGAGGGCATCACGGGGCCTCTCTTTATTGGAAAAGATACGCATGCGCTCTCCACCCCCGCCGAGAAGACCGCCTTACAAGTTTTTTCTGCCAATGGGGTCACCGTCATGATCGACCGCGACGGCGGATACACGCCCACCCCCGTCATCTCGCACGCAATCCTCGCCTATAACAAGGGCCGCACCGACGGCCTCGCTGATGGTGTGGTTATTACCCCGTCCCACAATCCGCCCGACGCCGGTGGATTTAAATATAACCCGCCCCATGGCGGCCCGGCCGACACCGATATCACGAGCTGGATCGCCGAGCGGGCCAATGCCCTGATGGCAGACGATAATGATGAAGTGGATAGCCTCTATTACACGGATGCACTCGCCGCCGACACCACCGTTGCCTATGATTTCATCACCCCCTACGTCGCCGACCTTGGCAACGTGATCGATATGGAAGCCATCGCAAAAGCAGGGCTCAATATCTGTGCCGACGCGATGGGCGGCGCGGGCCTCCGCTACTGGAAACCGATTGCTGAAAAATATGGAATGAACCTCACCATCATTAACGATTCCGTTGACCCCACCTTCAGCTTTATGGCCGTCGACCGCGATGGCAAGGTGCGCATGGATTGTTCATCCCCCTACGCGATGGCTAGCCTCGTTGCCCTGAAGGACAAGTTTGATATCGCCTTTGGCAACGACCCCGACTATGACCGCCACGGCATCGTCACAAAATCGGCGGGGCTACTCAATCCGAACCACTATCTCGCCGTTGCCATCCACTATCTCTACACCCACCGCTCCGGCTGGCGCGCCGATGCCGCCATCGGAAAAACGCTAGTGAGCTCATCCATGATCGACCGCGTTGCGGCCGACCTTGGCCGTGATTTAAAAGAAGTTCCGGTGGGCTTCAAGTGGTTTGTTAATGGCCTCCTCGATGGCTCCTATGGATTTGGTGGCGAAGAGTCTGCCGGAGCCTCCTTCCTTCGTAAGGACGGCACCGTTTGGACGACCGACAAGGACGGCATTATTCTCTGCCTACTCGCCTGCGAAATCCTCGCGGTCACCGGTAAAGACCCCGGCGAACACTATCAAGAACTCGTCGCGCAGTTTGGTAACCCCGTCTATGCCCGAGTTGATGCCCCCGCCACGCGCGAAGAAAAGGCCAAACTCGCCGCACTCTCGGCGGAGCAGGTCACCGCCGAAACCCTCGCCGGCGAAACGATCACCGCCAAGCTCACACACGCCCCGGCCAATGGCGCGGCCATCGGCGGGCTGAAGGTCTGCACCGAAAACGGCTGGTTCGCGGCCCGCCCCTCCGGGACCGAAGACATCTATAAAATCTACGCCGAAAGCTTCAAAGGCGAAGCGCATTTAAAACAGATTCAAATCGAAGCCAAAGAAATCGTTAACGCGGCCCTGATCTAAAAAAGTCCCCGCCCCGATGAGTCGAAAAAAATATACCCATAAGAATCGAGGTGGCGCAGGACAAAACCGCGCCGAGAGTGAAGCCTTCTTGAAAAAGAACCGCTCAAAATCAGGCGTCATTGAGACGCCCAGTGGCCTGCAATATATGATCAAAGAGCCGGGAACAGGAAAAAGTCCCGACGAATGGAGTACGGTGGAGATTAACCAACGCATCCTGCTCGTCGACGGCACCGTCATCAAGAATACCTATGATGGCACCCAAACCGATATCTTCACGATGGCCGAGGCGATTGATGGACTAAAAGAAGGGCTACCGCTCATGAAAGAAGGCGGCAAGTTTCGCTTCATTGTCCCGGCCAACTTGGCTTGGGGCAAGCGCGGGTCAGGCTCCAAAATTGGCCCCTATGCTACCCTCATCTTCGACATCCGTCTGGAGAAGGTGATGGATGGGTAGCAACGTGTATCCCTCATCTTTCCTGCGGAGTGCTTCTAAGAAGCACCGCTACATTTTAAACAAGATGTAGTGGCGGTTCTTAGAACCGCTTTTTGCGGGGACGGAAGCCCAGTGCTTCACCGCCGCGAAAGGCTCATCACAATCTGGAGGACATACCAGAAGAGCAGTGCGACGGAGGCGAAAAGTTGAAGCGAGGCCGCAACGTATTGATCGGGGGCATAGTTCTTTAGAATTTTTGAAGTATCGTAGAGAATCGCTCCGCTAGCGAGCAGCACCATTGCTCCCGAAAAGACGAGCCCAAGGTTGAACCCAAACAGCACCGCGCAGACAATCAAGCCCAGCGCGACCATGAAGCCGATCTTTAGTATCCCGCCGAGGAATGAAAAATCTTTCTTTGTCGTAAAGACAACAAGGGTCAATCCCCCAAAAAGCAACAGGGTCAAAATGGCCGCCGTTGGTAGCACCTCGGGCGAGCTGAAATGAGTCGCCATCAATAAAATTGGCGCAAAGATAACCGCTTCAACAATCACATATAGGCTTAGCCCCACATACTGCATAGTTGGAGAAGCCCCTCCAGAAGCCAGCCCGCTAGCCAACCGCCCAAAAATAATGAATCCGCCCATAATCAAGAGCCAACCAAACCGCATCGCCATCACATTAAGCAGCATCATTGCGATGGGCGAATTGACCATATAGATTTCAAGGCCAATGAAGGCGAAGATTGCCCCCGCGAGATGAGCATAAGTTCGCCGAATAAAGGCGGCCCGTTCGTTAGGCTCCGACCGCGAGACGGTAAGCTGTTGTGCATATTCGTTCATCATAAACCCTTCGGAAATAAAGCTACTTATTCCGCATCAAGTTGCGCGGCGATGTCGTCGGAGATATCAAAGTTGGAATATACATCTTGAACATCATCGAGCTCCTCAAGCGCATCAATAAAACGCATAATTGAATGGGCTTTATCAAGTTCAGTGACCTCAACAATCAGATCGGGAATGAGGGTAATTTCAGATCCATCCATTTCAATTCCTGCGGCGGTGATGGCTTCGGAAACAGCAAGAAAATCATTGGGATCTGTCACCACTTCGAAATGTTGGTCCTCGGTCTTTAAATCTTCCGCGCCCGCTTCGAGCACAAGATCCATGAGGGTATCTTCGTCCGTCTGCTCCTTCGCAATGAGGATTTGTCCCTTCCGCTGGAACATACGGCTTACCGCACCCTGCTCGGCAAAGCTGGCCCCCGCCTTGGTAAAGGCATGGCGCACATCGGAAGCCGATCGATTTTTGTTATCGGTCAAAACTTTCACCACGACGGCAACACCGCCCGCCGCATAGCCTTCGTAGGATCCTTCCGTAAGTTGTCCGCCTTCAAGCTCGCCGGTTCCCTTTTTAATGGCGCGCTCAATATTATCCTTCGGCATGCTGACGCTTTTGGCTTTTTGAACCAGTGCACGAAGCGAAATATTATCGCTAACATTTCCTCCGCCCGCACTCGCGGCCACCATAATTTCTTTGGCGATTTTGCTGAAAACCCTACCGCGCGCGGCATCCGCCTTTCCCTTCTTATGCTTAATATTTGCCCACTTACTATGTCCAGACATGGTTTAATCCTCCTCTCAATTTACTTTAAATTATCCGATTTTAATTTGTACAAACCCGCGCTTTCCGGAGCGAATAATCATTCCCTCTTCGGGAACGATTTGCATCCGGGGATCGCTGACTTTTTCGTCATTAATCTTTACCGCACCCTGCACCACCAACCGACGAGCCTCTCCATTACTTTTGGATAGTCCCGCCTGCACCATAAGGGCCAACAGCCCCATCTCTTCGGCGGGAAGCACTACCTCTGGAATTTCATCTGGAAGTTCTTTTTGTGCAAAGATGCGAGTAAATTCTTCTGAGGCTTGGAGCGCTTCCGCCTCGCCAATGAAGCGTTTAACAACGGCCTGCCCCAGCCTATCTTTTGCCGCACGCGGGTGTAGCTCGCCGTTGACAACCTTGGCATGCATGGCCTGAACCTCATCCTTCGGCCAGCAGAGGATGTATTCGAAATATTTCCACATCAGATCGTCTGGTACGCTCATAAGCTTGCCATACATTTCGCGCGCGGGCTCGGAAATGCCAACATAGTTGTTGAGGCTCTTGCTCATTTTCTTTACGCCATCGAGGCCTTCGATGAGCGGCAGGGTCATAACGCACTGCGGCACCTGCCCCATCACCTTCTGCAGCTCGCGACCGAGCAATAGATTAAAGAGTTGGTCGGTTCCGCCTAACTCAAGATCCGCTTTAACCATCACAGAATCATAGGCCTGCACGAGTGGATAGAGAAACTCTACCATCGAGATCGGTTGGTTGGCGGCATATCGCTTGGAAAAATCATCCCGAGCCAGCATTTGTGCCACGGTGACGTGTGCGGAAAGACGAATCACATCGTCAAACTTCATCTTACCGCACCATTCGGAATTAAAACGAATCTCTGTTTTTTCGGGATCGAGAATCTTAAAGATCTGTTCTTGATAGGATTTTGCATTGATCGCCACCTGCTCTTGGGTGAGCGGCTTCCGAGTCTGCGATCGGCCGGAGGGATCGCCGATCATTCCGGTGAAATCACCAATAATAAAGACCACGGTATGGCCAAGCTCCTGAAATTCGCGAAGCTTATTCAGCCCAACCACGTGGCCCAGATGAATATCCGGAGCCGATGGATCCGCACCATACTTGATGCGCAATCCGCGCCCTTCGGCCGCGGCCTTTTCTAGCTTCTTCTTTAAATCATCGCGATTAATGAAATCAACCGCACGAGCCGACAGAAAATCGAGTTGTTCTTCTATGTTCATAAACACACCTAACTGTTCAAAAGATGAAACGCGCATTGAGCCATAAAACGGAACGAAAGTCACAAAAAAACCTGCCCGTAAATCGGACAGGTTTTTGAACTTTCGAAAGAGGAACCCTACTCAGATTTCTCTTCGTCTTTACTCTTGGAAGCTTCGCCTGGATGCCACTCGTCGAGCTGGTCACCAAAAGCACTATCGAATGCGCCGGCAAGATTAACCAATTCGGCACCTTGCTGGAGACCTTCGAGCATACCTTCTTCCACTTCGAACTTATCATCATCAACCTTAGCGGCCTTGATGCTCAGTCCAATGCGGTGCTCAACTGGATCAACCTTCACAACCCGTGCTTCGATGGCATCGCCAACATTAAGAACGTCGTTCACGCGCTCGATATGATCGTCGCTGATCTGACTGATGTGGACAAGCCCATCGATTCCGTCTTCGATTTCAACGAAGGCGCCGAAGGAGGAAACTTTAGTAATGGTTCCTGTAATTTTTGTGCCGACCGGATAACGGTCAACGATACCGGCCCACGGATCGCTCTGTGCCTGTTTAAGGCCAAGGCTGATACGCTGACTGGAGGAATCAATTTCAAGTACGACGGTTTTGACTTCTTCCCCTTTCTGAAGGATCTCAGAAGGATGATTGACCTTACGAGTCCAAGACATATCGGACACGTGAATCATTCCATCGATCCCCTCTTCGAGCTCAACAAAAGCGCCATAGGAGGTAAAGTTACGAACCTTGCCTTGTACCAGTGATCCGATCGGATATTTTCCAGCGACCACTTCCCATGGGTTGTCTTCAACCTGACGCATGCCAAGAGAAATCTTCTTGTCGTCCGAACTAACGCTGAGAACCACCGCGTCGATTTCGTCGCCCAAAGCGAGGATATCGGCCGCGCGCTGAATGCGCTTGGTCCAAGACATTTCAGAAACGTGAACGAGGCCTTCAATGCCCTGCTCAAGCTCAACAAATGCACCGTATGGAGCGAGGTTGACCACCTTACCGCGGATACGCGCACCAATCGGGAAGCGGGATTCAATATCTTCCCAAGGATTGTCTTGAGTTTGCTTGAGGCCGAGGCTGATGCGCTCTTTCTCTAGGTCCACTTCGAGGATCATTACCGTAACCTGATCGCCCACTTTGAGGATTTCAGACGGATGGTTAATGCGGCCCCACGTCATATCCGTCACGTGAAGCAATCCATCGATACCATCGAGGTCAATAAACGCACCGAAGTCGGTAATGTTTTTAACCTGTCCGTCACGAAGCTGACCGACCTGAATTTCAGCCAAGATTTTGCGGCGAGATTCACGACGAGACTCTTCGATGAGTTCGCGACGGGAAACCACAATGTTCTTACGCTCAAGATTGATTTTAAGGATACGGAATTGATAGGTCTTGCCCATGTGTTCTTCCGGATTGCGTACCGGCACCACATCAAGCTGCGAACCAGGAAGGAAAGCGTCCACGCCAACATCGACGATGAAGCCACCTTTAACAATGTTCTTGATGGTTCCTTCAACGAGACTGCCTTCTTCGCATTCGTTGACGACATAATCCCATGCACGCTGTTGTACGGCGCGGCGTTTGCTAAGTACGATCATTCCATGATCGTCTTCGAGTTTTTCGAGGAATACTTCGACCGCTTGGCCGATTGGATCTTCTTCTAGATCATTAAATTCCTGAACAGAAATAATCCCCTCAGATTTGTATCCAATATCGACCAGCACGTCGCCGTCGTGAACACTGAGGATCTTACCGTCTACAATTGACCCTTCTGTGAAATTCTTAAGGGTCGCATCGTACATTGCTTCCATGGCGGCGGCATCCGCATCCATGACTGTGTTAGTTGTTGATTCCATAATTAAAGCGGGAACACGCGCTCCCAAACCTTTTTAAGTTAACTCAGGGAAATGCAGCCCGACCACTCGGTCAGAAAAACCACCTCTCCCTATTTAATTGAGCGCGCCATAATAGACGTAACGTCCTCTGATACAAGCTGTAAATT
>JAOZSZ010000257.1 GCA_029939385.1 Pontiella sp.
AGGCCACGCGGCATGATCCAAGCTTTGGGAAACAGGAAAAGGCCATTGTTGAGGATATTGTTAATTTATCTGAAATGCGCGTGCGTGAGTTAATGGTTCCTCGGGTGCGGCAACTCTTTTTTCGTTCAGACACATTGGCTTGCGATGCATTGAAGGAGGCTTCAGGACAAGAGATTGAACTCATTCCCGTATACGAGGAGGATGAGGATCATATTTTGGGGGTCGTTAAAATTCGGGATCTCTTTGTCGATAAAAATTCAACTCAGACTCTGGCCGAGTTTGTGACTCCGGTTCAATTTGTTCCAGAAGCCAAACGTGCGGATGAAATGTTGCGTGAGTTCCTTTCTGAGGGAATGCGCTTGGTTTGTGTGGTGGATGAATACGGGGGGTTGGCGGGAACCATTGTCCTTGAAGATTTATTAGAGGAAGTGGTTGGGGAATTTGATGCCATGGAGGCTCCGCCTGCGGAGCAACTTGGCGAAAGTACATATCGCTTACAAGGAAGCTTGGGTATTCGTGAGTGGCGGAGTCTTTTTATTGGTTTTCTGCCAGATGAAGTGGTGCGAACACTGGCACTCGATACCTTGAGTGGTTTGGTTATATCCTTGCTCAAGCGTATGCCGGTGGCGGGAGATATTGTTCAGGTACAAAATCTTAAATTCACGGTTGAGCAAGTGCGCTCAAATCGGATCGAATCAATCATTCTTGAGCTTGCGGTCGATGCTGAAGGAGGTGCTGGGTGAACGGGACTTCTCTCCTTATTATTGGGGTTTCTTTTCTTTTCTCTGCACTGTTTTCGGGAGTGGAAACCGGAAGTTATATGATCAATCGTATTCGTTTGAGATTCCGAGAACTGGAGCGCCGTTCCTCGGCGGTGGTTCTGGCTCATCTCTTACGTAATTCACATATTTTCATTTTCACCGTACTGATTGGGAATAATATTGCAGTTTATCTGCTTTCACGCGAAGTCACTCATCTTTATCTCGGAGGAGGGGTTGAGGAAGGACGGGTTTTTCTAGGGATGATTCCATGGAATGCTGAGATTGCCGCCACACTTTCTCTCATGTTTCCTCTCTTTTTCTTTGCTGAAGTGGGTCCAAAGAATTTGTTTCATAAGAAAGCCGATATTTTGATGTATCGCTTAGCGGGTATCATGAATGTGCTCGTACTGCTTTTCTATCCCTTCACGTGGCCGCTCAGGCAGCTCTTTCGTTTATTAACCCATGGATTGGATGAAGAGCCGGGGCGTGAGATGCACCGACTTTCATCGGACGGGTTAAAAGAATATTTTTCGGAGGGGGCAAAAGATGGACTAATTTCATCCTATCAGAATCGAATGATGGATAATGTAACGTCCATGCATAGCGTTCCGGTAAGGGGGCTTATGACGCCATTAAAAAAAATACCGAGCCTACCCGATCAGGCCACTGTTTCTGATCTGAAAAGGCTTTTGGCCCGTCATGATTCTGTATTTGCAGTCCTTATGCGAAATCATGCAGTCGTAGGGATTGTCTCTATTTTTTCTGTCATAAATCGGAGGCTAGGGGATGATGAACTGCTTGAGCCATATGCCGAGGATGTGCTGAGGATTCAAGAGAACCGTAACCTCAAATCGGCCTTTTATCGACTGCGACGTAATCCGCACCATAGTGCCGTGATTCTCGATGCACGAAAGCATCCGGTTGGTTTTATTCGCCTAGAGGATATTGCTCGTTATATTGCAAGGGAATCATAGAGAGGAGTTATGACTAATGCCGGATCATAACCGACTCTAGTGGATGCTAAGTTGAACACATTTTCCTTGCTGGATAAGTGAATGAACTTATGTATGCTTCCGGTCAAATTATGGGAATAAAATGAAAACGACCTTTAAAGTAATAACTTCAATATTTGTGCTGGGCATTGTGATTCTGGCGGGATTGCACCTGTTTCTCCAATATGGTCTAACTCAAGCCATGCGCAATATAGTATTGCCGCAAGTGAAGGCGGAAACCGGTATTGATGTGCGGGTCGGTAGGCTATCGATTAATGTGCCCAATGGAGTTCTTTATTTGAACGAAGTAGAGGTGAAAAATCCTGAAGGATTCTTATTGGAAAACTTAGTTTCCATTGATCGCGTGGTGCTGGAACTCGATTTAGTTTCTTTGCTAAAACAGAACGTGATTTCTGTGAAAAATATTGAGGTAGAAAAAGCCCAGGTTAATATTATCCGAAATAAAAACGGTGAATTTAATTTCAATGCGTTACAGCAGGGGCTTCCTCAACGTACCGAGTCGATTCCCCAATCAAGAAAACCTGCGGTAGAAAATATTCCCGATTCGAGAAAGCAA
>JAOZSZ010000258.1 GCA_029939385.1 Pontiella sp.
TTGATCTTCCGCGCCATATTTTTGCAGCTCTTCAAGTCCTGTGCCTGCGAGTCCTTGTCACCGATTCGTAATAGATATAGGGTCGATTCAATCACGGCGGCATAGACATAAAGCCGCGTGGCTTTCAGCTTCGTTCCTCGGCGTTTTTGTTTTGCGCCCCTTGAATCCAGCGCAAGAATTCCGTTCGGTTCCTTGCGTATAAAATTTAGCAACCTAACCGCTTGTATCATGTTGGTTTCGGTTAAGACCGCGAGGGCAGTTTCTAAATTGGCCATTACAGCCTTCGCTTCAGCATCATGCTTTCGGGAAAACTTTTTATAGCTATTGGTAAAACCTTTTGCATTCTCCAGTTCCCACATACAACCCCCTCATTTATTCCAGATTGGAATATTAATACAACCTTAAAACCTGATGGGCCCCAATTTAGATTCTTGAATAAAAAGTTCAAGAAAGAACACTACGAGCTTATCGAAGACCATTCGTTCTTTCGAGCGAGAGGGGTTTAACGCGGAGAGAGAAGGAGGCCGTCTGAAGTAACCCCCCTTTTCGTTGCCTTCGTTATCTCTGTGTAAAAATTCTCTACACGGAGGAAAGGAAGGTAGGGAACAATAAGCATTTCGCGGCGCCTCCAAGGTGTAGCAACGCTTCACTCCGAAGGAGAAAGCGTTCTCTTCGACATCGGTACGTTTCATCCCCCTACAGAGGATCAACAAGATTTTCTACACAGAGGGAAGGAAGGTAAGGAAGCGGCTGGGAGCTGGATGCTGGGGGCTTGTTCTCTGCGCGTCACGCCCTGTCGGGCGGGACAGACCGGCGGGCAGGAGTTGGAAAACTATTCACGGACCCCTTTCCCAGTCCCCTTAGGGGTTGTTGTTCACTACACTAAACATTACCTTACTAGGAACCGGTGAATTTAAAACCAGCGAAGAGGATCAATCATGAAACAGCTACTTCTGCTCGCACTGATGGGCATCACCACGACCTATGCAGAGTTTAATTTGCAACAGGCGATCGATACATCCAAGTCCGGAGAAACCGTGGTGGTTCCAAAAGGAACCTATACCCAACCGATCACCATCAAGAAAGGGATCATATTGAAAGCTGAAAACGCGACCTTCGAGGTGGAATCCAACCAACCGGCCATTCTGATCGATTCCTACAAGAAGGTGACCCTTGAAGGGCTGACGATTAAATGGAAAACTCAGAGCAATCCGAAAAAGGGTGATACTCCCTATGCCGTATTTATCCGCGCGGGCGAGGTGGAGCTGGAAAACTGCACGTTCGAGGCGCTGGGTCCCGGAGAGGCGTCGCCTTGCGCCGTATCCGCGCAAGGCAAGTCGGTGGTGGAGATCAAGGAGTGCTGCTTTAATGGGTTTGAATACACCATCCAGTTCTGGGATGGGGCCAAGGGCACGGTCGAGGAATGTCAGGTGATGAATCCCGGCCGCTGCGGGATAACCATCGGAGGCGGGGCGAAGGTCAAGCTGGAGCGCAATATCGTAACGGGTTCTCGCTACCACGGCATCCGCTGCACTGGGGGCGAAATCGAAGCTAAATCCAATCTGGTGGTGCGCAATAAAAACCGCGGGTTCTACATTGGCAATAAATCTGCCGTGGGTGAAATCAGCAACAACCTGATTGTCGACAATGCAACCGGCATCAATGTTTTTGCCTATTCAAAGCTAGCGATTAAAAACAACGTTATCATTCGCTCCAGCTATGCCGGACTATCGATCATCGATACCGCCAAGCTTGAGGTCGAAGGCAATATTATCGTGGACAATGAAAAAGGACTCGTGGGGTTTTCCGCTGAAAAGGGAAAAGAGCCATCCCTTTCGATACGCGGTAAAAACCTAGTTCATGGAAATAAAACCGACGCCGAGAAGATCCGGCTTCCCTCGAAAACAATCCTAGATGATCCGCAGTTTACCGCCCCCGATGCTGGGCTTTTTAAAACCAACGCTAAGAGCATGGGGCTTGAAGATCCCCAAGCACTACAAGCGCTTTGGAACAAATGGCAGACCGCGCTGGATAACGGTCTTTAGCCAGAGGGGTCAGTCCCGTAATCTAGTATTTTTCTTCTCGTCGCCGACTTTCCTGCGCTTTAATTGAGCACCTACAGTACCGGATCAGTCTTTGTTTTCAGCTTATTTATGATTGATTACTAGATTACGGGACTGACCCCTCTGCCTGACCCCTCTGCCCTACTCTACACGGAGGAAAGGGAGATACTGGGGGGGGCTGGGGGCGGGGGGGGGGAATGGTTTCCTAAACGGGGGACCGCAAGGACAGGACGGTAGGGACGTGGGGGGGGGCGGGAT
>JAOZSZ010000259.1 GCA_029939385.1 Pontiella sp.
ATGCTTATATTTTTATTGGTTCACGAGGAATCGGTAAAACTACATCGGCTCGTATTTTAGCCAAGGCACTTAATTGTGAAAAAGGGCCAACTCCATATCCCTGCGATGAATGCAATTCTTGTAAGGAAGTCATGGCCGGTAACAGTCTAGACGTGATCGAGATTGATGGAGCTTCTAATAACGGTGTTGATCAAGTGCGCGACTTGCGTGATAACGCCCGCTACACTCCCGCCCGTGGTCCGTACAAGATTTACATTATTGATGAAGTGCATATGCTCTCCACCGCTGCATTTAACGCACTGCTCAAAACGCTGGAAGAGCCTCCTCCGCATGTGAAATTTATCTTTGCCACGACCGATGTTCACAAGGTTTTGCCAACGATTCTCTCGCGATGTCAGCGGTTCGATCTCCGCCGTATTTCGGTGCAGGATATTGTTGATCGCCTACAAAAGGGTTGCGATGAAGAGGGGGTGTCGATTTCGGGAGATGCGTTATTGGCGATTGCCCGGGGGGCCGAAGGCGGACTACGCGATGCCGAGTCTGCGCTGGATCAAATTATTTCTTTCCGAGGCAAGGACATTGAGGAGGAGGATGTTCTTACCGTATTTGGTTTGGTTTCTCGTCATGTACTTGAAAATTTAGCCGTTGCCATTTTGGAATCGGATGTGCCGAAGATCATTCATATTATTTCTGAAATGGATCGTTCCGGAAAAGATCTACAACGCGTGGTGATGGAACTTATGGAGCACTTTCGCAATCTACTGGTTGTGCTTTATGCAGGAAAGGATTCGGCGGCATTGGAACTTCCGGGTACACAGATCAAATTTTACGAAGAACTTGCGGCGGAGACTGAAGCGGGGCGGGTGCTACGGATTATTGATGCCTTGGTTGAAACAGACGGGCGTATGCGCTATGCGCTATCTAAAAAGACTTTACTTGAAACGGGGCTCATTCGCTGTTCGCGAGCGGCTGAAACTGTAACGCTTAACGAACTGCTTAAGCAGGTCGCTGAACTAAAAAAAAACGTTAGACCTAACGAAACCCCTCTCGTAGTTGCTGAGGTTCCTACTCCAAGTTATTCGGTCGAGCCCGCGCAAAAAAAAAAGCTAATTTCTCCGGATGAAATCGGGCTTCTTTTAAGAAAATGGCCCAATATTATCGAGCATGTATCTAAGGCGGCGCCACTTTCTCATCGCTATTTTTTAGATACATTACCCCTGCGTACCGATGCCACACATTTGGTGGTTGGAGTGGATCCTGAATTTTCCGCTGAAATGGAAAGCTTTAATAATTCTCGCACCAAACTGGCTTTGGCAAGAGCGGTGGAAAAGTATGTCGGTCGATTCTTAGCGGTTTCGTTTGAGCCCCTCAAATCAGCCGATAAGCGGCCGCTTCCGGCCGATCATGTGGTTTCCGATACGAGTGCAGACTCAACCCAAGAGTTGACTGGGCTGGTGAAATGGTATGCAAATCCGGTGGTAAAAACAGTTGTAGAGGCCTTTAACGGCGAGATTTTAGATATACGAGAATAATCGAAAGGAATAGCTAATATGAATATGATGAAAATGATGAAGCAGGCGGGTGATCTTCAAAAAAATATGAAGAAAAAACAAAAGGAGTTGGCTAAAACAAAAGTTCAATTTTCTGCGGGCGGTGGAATGGTGACGGCGGTGGCTACCTGTGACATGAAAATTAAAAGTATTAAAATTAATCCAGATGCCGTTGATCCCTCTGATGTTGAAATGCTTGAAGATCTTGTTTTAGCTGCCGTTGATGGAGTCCTTCGTTCGGCCCAGGAAACGATGAGTACAGAAATGGGGAAATTAACGAGTGGGATGGGATTGCCTGCTGGAATGGATATGCCCTTTTAGGAAGGTTTTTTTTAAATGAATCACTTTATTCCTCTCGATAACCTTGTGGCCGCATTAAGTCGTCTTCCTGGCATAGGAAGACGAACCGCCGAACGCATGGCGATGGCACTGGTTCAAAACCAAAAGGGCCTGATGCGGATATTAGCGAATGCATTATTGGAAGCCGATGATGGAATTACCTGTTGCGAACGTTGCGGCAGTGTGACTTTGGCGGAGGAAAATCCCTGTGAACTTTGCATTAAGCCGCGGCGTGATGCACAAATCCTCTGTGTGGTGGAAACCCCTGGCGATATCATGAAGATTGAGCAATCGGGCGGCTTTCAAGGGCGTTATCATGCGCTGATGGGAAAACTTTCTCCAATGCATGGAACTAGTACCGCCGACTTGCGGATTGACAAGCTTTTACAGCGTGTTGCGGAGGAGGGGGTTATGGAGGTATTAATTGCCTTG
>JAOZSZ010000260.1 GCA_029939385.1 Pontiella sp.
TTTATTCGCCGGATTCACGCGATTATGGAAACCCATCCCTCCTTCCATGCGGGCAACCGCGTGGAGATCATCACCAACGAACACCACAACTCGGCCGCCATTCTGCGTACTGACGCAACGGGCGAGCACCAAATTCTTCTGCTCACCAATCTTAATCACCAAACCGGAGGCAAGGTCTGTTGGCGGGGCGACTTCTCTGGTTTTGACACCGACTTACTCTCGGGCCATCCGATTCACCACCACGACAACACGCACGATCTTCATCCCGGCGAAGTCCTCTGCTTAACCAATAAATCCGACTGGCTAAAGCGTGTTTCCCAAACGATGGAAACCCCTTTCCGAGGATCAAAAAGAAGTGAAGAACAATGCCTCCAAGCAAAGGCAATGGATCTCTTTAATCATTTCAACCAACTGGAAAACTTTGATCCTACTCAACTCATTGAATGTCCAAAATCGTTGTGCGAAAAACTAGCTGGCGGCGCCCCCGTCGTCACCACATGGCAATGGCCTCGCGATACCCGCCGCACGGCCCTGCTGCCCCCAAACCATTTTCTATTGGTTAAGTCGGAATTCGGCTTTATTGCTGAATTAAAAAATGAGAAGAACGAGACCCTTGCACACGAAAAATCACTAACTCAAATTAACGGGAAATCATTTGTCCTTTTCCAACCCCTAAAAACACCCCACTCACACCAAAATCTTATCCTCAAGCTCTCCCTATTTGAACCGAAGGGGATCACTCATACAGAGACACCCCTCTTACAGCTGTGTGAAGAAAAAGATGCTCAGATAATCACCTCCTGCCACGCTGGAGAAATCTACGATCACAACCGATATGCCGTCTGTACCAACCGCCACGGCGCACTTTCACAAGTGCGAATTGGCTGGGCAGAACTGCGTAGTAAATATGACGGACTACTCTCCGCCAATCTTAACACCACGGTTCCCGTCGATCGCCACACTCTATTCACTCGTTGCCGCGCATGGGTCGTCTGCCGAGACTATTCCAATGAACTTTCACTTCATTGTCAAAAACGCTTTAGCGTGGCCGATGAGGGTTCGGTGAGCTGGGATTTTGCTGTACCCGTGGGTGAAGGGCAGCTCATCCCGCTTAAAGCCACGTTGCAGCTACACCCCGACTCAAACGCAATTCGCATCAGCTTCCTTCGCGAGAATGCGGGAAAGAATTCCGAACACCTCGCCGACTCTATACCAATCACTCTCATTCTCCGCCCCGACCTTGAAGACCGTTGCAATCATGAAGTTACCAAAGCCTATGCTGGACCAGAGAAACATTGGCCTCAAGCCATCCATCTTCAAAAAGAAGGTTTCACTTTTTCACCCGCTAAAGATCGAGAGCTTCATTTTGAACTTAAAGGGGGAGAATTCCACTCCGAGCCAGAGTGGCACTATATGATCGAGCACCCCGTCGATCGAGCCCGCGCCATTGACGGCTCTTCCGATCTCTTTAGTCCCGGTTATTTTAAAATTGAACTCAAGGGCAACGAGACGGCTGAATTGGTTGCCCACTGTAACCCATCATCCGTTAATAACTGGGAGAAGCTTTCTAATTTATCCCTCCAAAACTCACTTTCCATTGAAGCGGCCATGGCGATGTCTATGAAGCAGTTCATCGTGAAACGCAATGAATTTCAGACCGTAATTGCAGGCTATCCTTGGTTCCTAGACTGGGGACGCGACACCCTAATTTGTTTGCGAGGCATCATTGCTTCGGGGTTATTAAAGGAATCAGAAAATATTCTACTTCAATTTGCCAAATTCGAAAAAGGAGGAACCATTCCCAATATGATTCGCGGCAACGACGACAATAATCGAGAAACCTCGGATGCCCCGCTTTGGTTCTTTGTGGCTTGTGATGAGTTGATGCGTGCTCAGGGAAATAAAAAACTGCTAAAGGCAGATTGCGGCGGACGAACCCTCTCCGAGGTGCTTGTTTCGCTAGCTACGGGATTCATTAATGGCACCGAAAATGGAATCTCTTTCGATCATGACTCGGGTCTAATCTTTAGCCCCTCACATTTTACATGGATGGATACAAACTATCCCGCCGGAACACCAAGAGAGGGATATCCAATTGAAATTCAGGCGCTTTGGTACTATTCACTCAATATGCTAGCAACGATTGATCCCGCTTCAGAATGGAGTGATTTTGCAAAACAGGTAAAGCTCTCAATCTGTGAATTATTTGTGATTAAAGCGAAGGATTATACTTATCTCGCCGATTGCCTGGCGGCCTCTCCGGGAACCGGAGCACAGACCGCCGAGATCGACGATGCCTTGCGTTCGAACCAAC
>JAOZSZ010000059.1:0-1212 GCA_029939385.1 Pontiella sp.
ACGGTTTAGATTGCTGGAGTCTGTAAGGTCGCCATAATGAAGAATCATTTGGGCGTCACCATCATGTCTGTCTTTGTATAAGTGATCGATGCGGCTGGTATTAAAACTACTTGCTCGGCGGATAATGCCATGAACTTCATATCCTTTTTGCATCAAGAACTCGGTCAAATAAGATCCGTCTTGTCCGGTAATTCCTGTAATCAGTGCTTTCTTCATTTCATTCTCCTTTAATCAAAAATTGTGGCGTTAGTTATTCGAGGAAGCTGAGCATCCTTTTCTGAAAGAATAGGAATTCCAACCTCTGGCCAGTGGATTCCAATATCTACATCATTCCAAATGATTCCATATTCATCACCCGATGTATGAAAATTGCTACACTTATACACAAAATCAGCACGATCGCTAAGCACCAAAAACCCATGAGCAAATCCCTCTGGAACATACAACTGATGTCCATTCTCGGCCGATAAAGTTTCCCCCACCCATTGCCCGAAGGTGGGTGATTTTTTTCGAAGATCAACCGCAACATCAAAAACACTCCCTTGAATGATGCTAATCAATTTTGCTTGGGGGTATTTTCGTTGATAATGTAATCCCCGCAGCACCCCTTTAGTCGATCGCGACCAATTATCCTGCACAAAATGAATATCGATCCCCGCGTCCGCATACATTTTATAGTGATAAGTCTGCTGAAAAAACCCACGCTTGTCATCAAAACGCCGCGGTTTGATCAATTTAACTTCTGGAATGGATAGATCAATCACTTGCATTTACAGAACGCCCTCCGCGATGCGGATCAAATACTGACCATAGTTATTCTTTTCCATCACCTTGCCTAGCTTCATTAATTGTTCCTGATTAATATAGCCCAAGCGATAGGCAATCTCTTCAACACAAGAGACCTTCAGTCCTTGCCGTTTTTCGATGGTCTCGACATAATTAGAGGCTTCGTGCATGGCATCATGGGTTCCCGTATCAAGCCAAGCAAATCCTCGCCCAAGGTTCTGAACCTTTAGCTCCCCCCATTCGAGATACTGTCTGTTTAAATCCGTGATCTCTAATTCACCGCGGGCGGAGGGCTTCATCTTCTCCGCTATTTCAACGACTCGATTGTCATAGAAATATAGTCCAGGAACCGCAAAATTAGATTTAGGATTTTTCGGTTTTTCCTCTAATGACAAAGCCTTACCGTTTTCATCAAACTCAATGATT
>JAOZSZ010000059.1:1222-7636 GCA_029939385.1 Pontiella sp.
ACAACGGCATTCGCTAAAATCCTCGAAAAACCATGCCCATAAAAAATATTATCGCCAAGCACCATGGCCACCGAATCATTGCCAATAAATTCCTTTCCAATAATAAAAGCCTGAGCCAGACCCTCTGGGTTAGGCTGTTCGGCATAGCTGAACGTCATCCCAATCTGCGAACCATCTCCCAATAGTTTTTTAAATAGAGGAAGATCATGGGGTGTACTAATGATTAACACCTCCCGAATTCCAGCCAGCATCAAAGTCGACAGCGGATAATAGATCATCGGCTTGTCATACACAGGAAGCATCTGTTTGCTTACCACCTGAGTCAGTGGATATAGCCGCGTTCCTGATCCTCCTGCTAGAATGATTCCCTTCATTTCGAAATCTCCGATTTCTTTAGAATTAAGTTTTAAGGATTAGGTTTTAGGAGCCAAGGATTTAATCAAACCCTGCAACATTCGAGAAATCGACTCAGCATCCATCTTTAAATTTTCAAATTTTGATTCATCAAGATAGCCAATCTTTGAGGCAATCAGAAGTTGAGTGCGAACTTCCGCGCATGATCCTTTAGCGATGTGTAAGAAATGAGCCGTTTCTTTTTTGGAATTACGCTCCATCCCTTCTGCAATATTGGAAGGAATAGAAACGGCTGCACGACATATTTGATCCTTAAATCCGTAATCTCGGCATTTTCGCAGAACCTCATAAATACGAGTACTTAAACTAATCGCCTTCTGCCAAACCTCTAGATTTTCGTACGATTGATATGCCATTGCTCTCCCGAAGTAACCTAATACCTAAAACATAAATCCTAACACTTGAGTGACTAGGCTTTTCCAAGTCGTTCCTTTCGTAAGTTGATAAGTGATGGTTGTTAAGTTGATTGAGGCGTGCCCGAAGTAGCGCATTTCTTCAGGTAAGAAATGTAACCGTTGAGAATCTTCCATACCTCTTCGAGTAAAGTTCTTAATTCGGCATAAGCCACATCGGTCAAATAAATCTCATCTCTCGCAACGATTAAATGATCTAGCGTTTCTGTCAGTGATCCCCTCGCTATCCGACAGAACTGGAGATTTTCCTGATGATGGTGACGCCCATATCCCTCAGCAATATTCGCAGTGACCGACCGGGAAGAACGAATCATTTGATCTTTCAACCGATAGGCCTCTTCCTTCGGAAGCGTTTTACAGAATCTTGAAACTTTCTTTCTGAGTTCACTGGCTGACTGGTAACACGCCAATGTTTCAAAGGTCTTAAGATCACTCATTTCTCACCCCCTGATCAACGATCATTCATCAACTAATCAACTGTGATTAGGCGTGGCCTAATCGTTCCCCCGCATAGCGCGCAGTGCGAAGCGGCTGCCACCACCAATCGTTGTCGAGATACCACTGCACGGTTTTCCGGATCCCTGAGTCAAAATCTTCCAGTGCCTTCCAACCGAGTTCGGTTTCGAGTTTGGTGGCATCGATCGCGTAGCGTGCATCATGCCCAGGTCGATCGGTCACGAAGGTGATTAGATCCTTATAAACCCCCGAATCCCGCGGCTTAAGTTCATCGAGGATAGAGCAAATAGTTTCCACCACTTCAAGATTGGTACGTTCGTTACGGCCACCGACATTATAGGTTTCACCCAACCGCCCGCTCTCCACTACGGTTACCAGCGCACGGGCATGATCTCAACATAAAGCCAGTCGCGGATGTTGTCGCCCTTGCCATAAATAGGAAGCGGCTTTTCATCGAGTGCGTTCAAAATCACTAAGGGAATCAATTTTTCGGGAAAATGATATGGCCCATAGTTGTTCGAGCAATTGGTGATGACTACCGGAAGTCCATAGGTATGAAACCAAGCCATTACAAGATGGTCGCTCGAAGCTTTACTCGCCGAATAGGGCGACCGCGGATCGTATGAAGTGGTTTCTTTAAATAAGCCATCCGCACCTAGCGAACCATATACCTCATCCGTCGAAATATGGTGGAAGCGGAACTCAGAAGACAGAGGACAGAGATTAGAGGACGGCTCCTTTTCTTCAGCACTTTTCGGCAAAGACCGCCAGTACTCCAGAGCGCAGTCGAGCATCGTGTAGGTTCCGACCACATTGGTTTCGATGAAGGCCGCGGGGCCATCGATCGATCGATCGACATGCGACTCTGCCGCTAAATGCATTACCGCATCTGGAAGAAAATCGGCGAATAGTGCTGAAACTGCATCCTTGTCACAGACGTCTACTTTAGCAAATTGGTAAAGTGGGCTCTCTTCAATTTCCTGTAACGATTCCGGCACTCCGGCATAGGTCAGCTTGTCAAGATTGAGGACCTCCACCTGCTTTTCCTTCACTAGATATCGACAGACTGCCGATCCAATAAAGCCTGCCCCGCCCGTAACGATTACTTTTTTCATAAGGCTCTAATTTCCTTAAGGATTTTTTCACCCTGTTGCGCGACATATTCGGATAGCTCTTCTTCCCAACTCCTAAAGAGATTCATTTCTCGCTCTTTCAAATTTTTATTTTCAAGAATTGAGTTAGCGGGACGTTTAGTAGGCGTTGGAAACGCCTCACTACCGCACGGAACAAAGTGGTGTTCAACACCCAGTTCTTCCAAAAAAGTGCAGGCTAAATCATACCATGAACAGTAGCCCTCGGAGGTGGCGTGAAAGAATCCTGTTGCCTGTTGTTCCGCCACCACCCGAATCTGCCGTGCCAAAGTGTATGACCACGTTGGCGATCCATATTGATCGTTCACTACTTTAAGTTTCTTTTTGGGATTTTGGAGTGTTAATCGCAGCATGGTTTTAAGGAAATTATTTCCATTTGCGCCATATAGCCACGCCGTACGCAAAATCGCAAATCGATCCGTCTGCTCTGCAATCGCCTGTTCGCCCGCCCGTTTCGATTTTCCATACTCAGAAACGGGCTCCGGCAAATCGGTTTCAACCGAAGCTTCATACAACGGCTTGTTTCCAGAAAAAACATAGTCCGTTGAAACATGGACTAAAAAAGCATGATTATTTTCAACCCACTCGGCCAAATGCTCGGGGAGTTCTGCATTCGCCTTCCAACAGGATGGATCTGATTCGCAGGCATCCACCGCCGTATAGGCCGCGCAATTAATAATGACCTCGGGCTTCAGTCGATTCAAAAACTCAAAACACGCGAAACGATCAGAAAGATCAACCTCCGGCAAATCGATTCCCGTGATTCCGGGAACCTCCTTAAAGACTCCGAGGCCATCCTTACCCAACTGCCCCTTTGCCCCTGTTATGAGTACATTCTGCACAATAAATACCTATTCCACGGTGACCGATTTTGCGAGGTTGCGAGGTTGATCGATTTCACAACCTCGAGCAACAGCAATATGATAGGAGAGGAGTTGCAACGCCACAACGGTTGGAATGGGGGCAATACACGGAGGGCAATCAGGAACCACGATCATATCATCAAATCCTTCGGCGGTGGCTTCATCGCCCTCGCTCACGATGGCAATCACTGGTGCTTTACGGGCCTTGCATTCTTCAGCATTACCCATGGTTTTTTCCTTACCCGGAATATTATTTAATAAGGCAATGACCGGTGTATTTTCTTCAAGTAATGCGATTGGTCCATGTTTAAGTTCGGCGGCATGGTAGCCCTCCGCATGGATATAGCTAATTTCCTTTAGTTTAAGGGCCCCTTCCATCGCCACCGGATAAAGATAGCCCCGCCCAATGAAGAAAGCATTTTCCTTGTCGGCATATTTTTGTGCCACGGCTTTGATTGCATCGTTCTGCGCCAACACCTTTTCAACGAGTTCAGGAAGACGCTCGATCCAACGGCAGATTTCTTCACCCTCATAACGAGTCATGCGCCGCCCCCGTCCGAGCTTGAGTGCCATCATCAGCATCACCGACACCTGACAAGTAAAGGCTTTGGTGGAGGCCACTCCAATTTCTGGACCGGCGTGCAGATAGACGCCGCGTCCAGTTTCGCGTGCAATGGTAGAACCCACTACATTACAAATCCCAGCCACCACCGCCCCTTTATGCTTTGCTTCGCGCACGGCGGCTAGCGTATCTGCCGTTTCGCCCGACTGACTGATGGCCACCACAAGATCCTGCGAGGTAACGATTGGATTGCGATAACGAAATTCTGCGGCCTGCTCCACCTGAGTTGGAATGCCCGCCATCTCTTCAATGGCGTATTCTGCCACCATGCCCGCATTCATCGATGTACCGCAACCCACCACTAAGACCCGATTAATCTGTGCGGCATCACGGGGCGAAAAATCAAGTCCAGAAAGAATCGCGGTTCCCATATTAAAATCGAGACGTCCGCGAACGGCATTCCGAATCGCACTGGGCTGTTCAAACATTTCCTTAAGCATAAAGTGGGCATATTCCCCTTTCTCAGCGGAAGAAGAATCCCAATCCATTTCCGTAACTTCACGACTCACAGGGGCATGCTGAAGATCAAACATTTTTACGCCATCTGAAGTAATAACAGCCATGTCGTAGTCTTCCAAATACATGGCATCGCGGGTGTGTGGAATAATCGCCGAGGCATCACTGGCGATGAGGGTCTCATCGTTGCCCAAACCAATCACGATCGGGCTACCACAGCGAGCCGCGACCAACTTATCGGGTTCATGGTCGGTCATCACCACAATGCCATAGGTTCCTTTAATTTTTTTCAGCGCCTCAATCACCGCCTTTTCAAGATTGTCCTTGTAGCAATACGCAATCAATTGAATGAGTACCTCAGAATCGGTTTCTGAAATACATTCCACTCCATGTTGCGCAAGACCAGCCTTGATCTCTTTGTAGTTTTCAATAATTCCGTTGTGAACCATCACAAAATGACCAGAAGCATCAAGGTGCGGATGAGCATTCATTTCGGTTGGTGCACCATGTGTGGCCCAACGGGTATGCCCAATCCCCAACGTGGCATGCTGAATGGAATCCAAACTCGACGCATCAACCTTCTCGCGCAGCCCTTTTATTTTTCCAGGATTCTTCACGACCCCGATTGTGCCCTCGTATAAACAAGCCACTCCGGCGGAATCATAACCTCGATATTCCAGCCGGCGCAGTCCATCCACCAGAATTTCCGAAGCCTTTCGTTTTCCAAAATATCCAACAATTCCACACATAATCAACTCCTCCAGCTACGCTGCCGCCCTTGGTCGATTAGCCCTTTGGACTAAAACCTTCCTGTTTTCACTAAAATGTAGAGAACATCCCATCATTGGATATTCGGCCATGAAGAATTATTCCACAGCCATGGGGTGTTTCATCCGATGCTCCAGCGCATGGATTGAAATTTCGGTTTCCACCAAGGTCCCCATCATTTCCATTAAAACGCCCACGCGCTCCTGCGCCGGCATTAGTTTGATTACTTTTACTTTAAGACCTTGCATTGATCCTGTTAAAATCGTGGTTTCCTCACCCATCGCCAATGGAGTGATGGCTTCAATCACATTCTCCGCATCCAGATCTTTCTGAAGCGCTTCGATCACCGTATGGGGTACCGATATAATTTTTCCATTAAACATGGGGAGATGAAGCACTCCGGGCGCATAGGATACCGCACGCTTCATTTCGAATAAATCGAACCGAGCAAATAGATACCCCGGGAACATGGCTTCTTGAAACCAGACGGGGCCCCGAACCGTCTTGCGTTGAAAACGAATTTGCGGGCAAAAAACCTTCAAGCCATGAAGCGACTCTAGACTACGAGCTGCCATTCGCTCCTTTTTAGGCTTCGACCGCACACAGTACCAGTGCTCACCTTTTTTAAATTGTGAAGATAATTCCATTCACTAACTACCGATTAATTTAAGAATGAGGGGCAGCGTTTTGCCGGCCCGTTTTTGCCAATTTTTTAGGAGATCAATTTTTTCTTGAAGCGTTTCCTTGTCATCACTCTCTTGTTGATCGAGTAATCCCTGGATTCGCCCGATCCGATCCTCGCCATTGTGGACATGTGGAAGAATCTGTTCGCTGGCAAAACCCGATGCCATCTTGCGCAGCGAGGTTTCCGCCACATAATAATCTTTTCGATCGCCCGGAATATACACGGTACGAATGGCTCCAAAGGAGCGAAGAATTTTTAATCCCTGACTCGTCGAACCCTTGCTGATATTCAGGCGAATACGACAATCGTCTAGGCAGAGCGGGTCAGAGGAGATAAAGAGCAGTCCATAGATTTCCCCCACAGATCGCGGGAGATTCAACACATCGGCCATTCGTATAAAAAGCTCGATAACCTCGCGTTCCATGTCGGGAAGAACTCTACCCTTTTTGAGCACCTGATTCATAATGTTCAATTTATACTGAACATATCATTTAAGAGCAATCTAGATCCCTCTTTATTTTTGAGCTAAATATCTGGAATCAAAGCCATTCCCACAGAAAAAGGGATCCTTCTATCCGGAGAGGAG
>JAOZSZ010000060.1 GCA_029939385.1 Pontiella sp.
CCGGCCACGGCGTCGGCTACTACCTCAACGTCCACGAAGGCCCGCAAAACTTTAGTCAAAACAAGGAGAGCGCCACGCCACTTGAACGGGGTATGGTTATCACCATCGAGCCCGGTGTTTATAAGGAGGGTTGCCACGGTATTCGGATTGAAAACATGGTCGTCGTCGAAGAAGCCCGCGAGACCGAATCCGGCACCTTCTTCCGCCTCGCCACCATGACGCTTTGTCCCATCGACACCGCACCGCTTCAGATCGACCTCATGACCTCTAAGGAACTTGATTGGTTAAACGCCTACCATCAAATGGTCCGCGAGCGGCTCACCCCGCTTCTCCATGCTGAGGAGGCCCGCTGGCTCAAAATCAAAACCCAACCCATCGTCGGGGTGTAGCGAAGGGTTGAGATCTCGAAGCACTAAAACAACTTCTTGAAGGCATCCTTGGCTTTGGCTTTCGCCTCTTGAGCCTCTTCGCTTTGTAGAGCTTTATCGAGCTCCTTGTTGGCCACTTTTTTAGCTTCGTCTTTTGCTTTTTCCTTAGCGGCATCGACCACGGCACTTTTTAAGTGGTCGCTAAGTTCCACCTTAATACGTGGAGAAACCAGTGCGCCGTAAAGTTTGCCGGGCACTTCAAGCGACTGAAGATGATTAAGCATTTCATTATCCGTTTTTAAGTCACGCACGAGAAGGCTAAAGGGAATATCGAGGGTGTCGGCAGAAAAGGTTCCATGAGCCGAAAGATCAACCTTGCCGGATTCAATCTTTAGATTTTCGCTGGCCTTAATGGCGTCGCCAATCTCGATATTCTTCATATTCATCGTGAGTTCGTGCTGCGCGGCGGGATCATCAAAGCGCAAGACGAGCTTGGCCGTGGGGTCCGTTCCTTCGGCAGGGGTCAGGACGAGGATGGTGGGTTGGCCGTTAAGCTCGGGGTGGCTGGAGAGTTCCGAGGCACGAAAGATTTGTGCGGGAGAGTCATTACTGAGCAGGACATTTTCGATTTCGATTTCGTGGATAAGCCATGCGGGGCGGTCAGCGACGAGGTCGGCGGCGGCTTTAAGATAGCCTCGTTTTTTGGCATCGGCCACGGCGGCGGCTTTGGAGGATTTTGGCTTTTCACCTTTTGCAATAGCTTCGGCATTGGCCTTGCGCTTCTGCAAGTATTTGTGCGCTTTATCGCCATACTTTTTCCAATCTTGGGCCTGAGTAAAATAGTCGTCGAGCGACTTCCCCTCGGAGGCTTCTTTGGTTTTATCTTCCACGGGTTTTGGGTCGGCTTTAACGAGTAATTTTCCGGGGTGGTCGCGAAGCACATCGCATTGGAGGGTAGAGCCGGCCAGCCGATCGATGGTGTAGCTTGAGCGGAGGAGGTCGGCCATACTGATGTCGGCGGTTAGGGTGTCGATCTGTATGAGGTTGTGGGTAAGCTTGTCGGGATCGGTGACCTGTAGATTTTTGAGTTCAAGCTTGCCGCCGATGAGGGAGAGGTGGGCTTTTTCGAGATTCACTTCGGCCCCCGTTTCGGCGCTGATCGAGGCCTGAAGGCCTTTCTTAACGCAGAGGTCGAGCAGGAAAAATTCGAGTATGATACCAATCAGCAACGCGCTACCGATCAGAATGAGGCCGGACTTGCGAAGCAGGGGCGATTTTTTGACGAGTACATCGGCCGTGGATACTTTTTGTTTTCCAAAGACGATCCACATGAGGAGTTTGGCCAATTTATTATGAACAATCTTTCCTGCTTTCTCGTGCGCTTCCACTTTAATCATCTGCTCGCGGATTTTGGTGACGGTGGTGTACATGAACTTACCAAAGGCTATGCCGATAATAATAGCGAAGGGGAGGCTGCCGATCATGGAGTAGACATTAAGTTTCATCAGCGCCGTGACGGGGGCGTTAGCGAGGATGGTGAAGAGCCCTTCGAGCCCCATGTTGTGGATTATAAAGTAGCCGGTGTGGAAGGTGAGGGGAGCGAGCGCGAGCCCCAAAGTTTTACCGAGCAAGACCCCCAGCAGAGTGAAGCCAACATTGGCGTTGAGGAGAAGAGTGATTAGGATGGCGAGGGTAAGCGTTAGTCCTGCGACGGGATTAAAGCCAATCAATACGCCGCAGAGTGCGCCGAGAAAAATTTCTTTTTTGCCCGCTCCTCCGCGAAGCATTTTACCAATTTTTCGGATAATCTTAAATGTCAGCATGGTTTTCTCCTCTTCTAAAATTTATTCAAACAGAGTAATTCTTTATCTATGTTTTGGTCAATCTACATTGTGTAAGAAGCATAACGATATCCGCGCGATTTATATTAAACAAATCGGGGACAAGATCGGATCTTGACAAGATCCTGCAGGGTTTTATACAAAGATAGTCGAAATGTTACGCGCGGCGCGTAACTCACGATGCGTAATTGAGAAAGAGGCTACGTCAAGGCTGATGACCTCGTTACGCAAGTTGCGTAACGCAGGAGGCGTATTATGAGGAATCCCTTTCAATATGGGGGCGTAGTGTCGGGGGAATCGTTCTGTAATCGGACGAAGGAAGCTCAGGATCTTCGCCGGTCGGTGGAAAATGCGGAAAAGCTATTTGTCTATTCCGAACGGAGACTGGGAAAAACTTCGCTGATTCGAAAGGTGCTGGCTGAGCTTCCGGAAGAACAATACCTAACGATCTATATCGATCTTTGGCCTACTGATGGAGAAACGTCGTTTGTTCTCGCTTGTGCCAAGGCTTTTTCGGAAGCGATGAACTCAAGTGTCGATAAGTTGCTTCATACGGCTAAAACCTTTTTTAGTCGGTTGGTTCCCGCCGTCACGACCAACGATGAAGGCCGGCCTGTGGTTACCTTTGGGTTCGATCAAAAGCGTCCGGATGTGCCCTTGCTCGAAGAAGTCTTGGCCATGCCCGCGAAAGTGGGACAGAAAGAGGGAAAGCGCGTCGTTGTTGTATTCGATGAGTTCCAGCAGATTCTAGAGTATGAAAGCGATGTCGTGGAGCGTCTCCTTCGGAGTTCGATTCAGCACCAAACGGATGTCGCCTATATTTTTTGCGGAAGTCGCAAGCATCTGATTCGAAAAATGTTCATGGATTCGCAACGGCCGATGTACCGTTCCGGCGCTCATTATCCGTTGGGATTAATCGATGAGTCGCATTGGCAGAAATTCATTGCCGAAAAATTTGTGATAACAGGAAAGCGGATTAGTACCGAAACAATCTCTTCTCTTTGCGCTCTAACCGAAGGCCATCCTTTCTATACCCAGCATCTTTGCCATCCGCTTTGGGAATTGTGTGAAGAGGGAGAGGAGGTTTCCTCTGAAATGATCTCTCAGGCCACAAAGCTATTATTAGATCGTGAAAGTTATGCCTTCATGAATTTATGGGATTCGCTTTCTCGTAATTCGCGGCGGTTGCTCAAAGGAGTTGCGGCGGAGGGATCGGGCGTTCGGGTTTTTTCTTCCGAATTTCTACGAAAATATCGGCTAGGGAGTTCATCAAATGCCCAGCGCGCGGTTGAGTTATTATTGAAAAAAGATATTATTGATAAGGAAGAGAGTGGGATCGTGATCCCCGACCGCTTCTTCCGATTATGGATTAATAGCAAACAATAGAGATGGATCGATAAAGCACTCGAAGAAAAACCCTAAAAAAGGAAAAAATACATGAATACAGAATATCCCCCCGGACTTTTAATCTTTCAATTGATTTTACTCGTGCTCTCCATCGTTGGTCTGTGGAAGCTGTTCACCAAGGCCGGAAAACCGGGCTGGGCTTCAATTGTTCCAATTTATAATACGATTGTAATGATTGAGATGGCCGGAAAACCGCTCTGGTGGATTCTTCTGCTCTTTATTCCGTTGGTGAACATTGTGGCTTCTATTCTCATTATGATTGGAATCGCGAAAAACTTCGGACGCGGCACAGGGACCGTGCTGGGTCTAATTTTTCTTCCTATCATCTTTATGCTTATTCTGGCCTTTGGAAGTGCGGAATATAATTTAGTCGAAGAATAACGTCCTTCAGAGGGTTAAGATTCCGGCAGAGCGGGGCGAACCTTAATGGTTTTTTCGCGTTTGATCGTTACACTGCCGGGCTTGGCTCCCCGAGGCTTTCCAACGTGTTTGGCTTCGGTACAGTTGACGGGGACGATTCCGGCATTACGCGCCTTTGAGTGCCATGCGGCAATCGCGGCGGCCGCTTTAAGGGTTCCGTTGTCGGGCTTCCCTCCGTCGGGGTGGTGAAGAATCACATGACTTCCCGGCAACCCATGGGCGTGAAACCACAAATCATTCGCCTGGGCCGTTTGTAGGCTAAGGAGGTCATTATCAATATCCGTTTTTCCCGCCAGAACCTCCCACCCATTAGGCAGCTCATATCTCCAGCAATCGGGTTGAATGTTTTTTCCTCTCATAGGGGGGATTGTTACCCCCCTAGGGGAGGGGAGTAAATTATAAAACGTGGGATATGAAAGACTCTGATCATCGCTTAACTTTTGCCGTTTATAGAATACTTTTTAATGGATGAGTTTACTTTAAACGTTTACTATTTTTTCATGGTTATGACAGCGAATCAAAAAGTTAAACAAAGGCAGCGATCTCCATTTTTTCTTTCGCTTGCCTTTAAATTGAGTCTATCCATTTTCCTCATTGCCTCGGTGCTATTATCGAGTCTGGGTATTTATTATATCCACACATTTTCTGACGAGATTGACCAACGTCTATATTTCCAAGCGCAAATTCCCGGACAATTAATGAACGATGGCGTGGTTTCATATGAAATCGTTCGGGATCTCGAAGTCCTTTCCCAATTGGTGGGGGAAACCGTCCTCTTCGCCGCGATTTCTTCTTTCGATGAGCAAATTCTTTATAGTGATGATTTATCTTTTGAGGGGCAAAAGTTTAGTGAGGTTCATTCGCACGAGAAACGCGATGAATGGATCGTTTCGGATCTGAACAGTCAAATTCTATCCATCCCGACGGAGGACAAGAGCTACCTCTGCGTATCTACCCCGTTGCTTTTCGAAAAGGGAGGGAAGGGGGCATCGCTGCATATGAAAATATGTTCGGCCAATACCCAAGCGAAGAAGCATCGAGTTTCTATGGGATTCTTTATGGGGTTTTCCCTTTGTATTGCGCTCATTACATGGGTGAGTGCTTTGCTTTTGCATCGAATGACGGCCTCTCGCCTTCGCTCAACCGTAGAGTGTCTTAAGGCGGTCGAAAAAGGAAATCTAAAACAACGGATTCCCGGCTCAAAATCACAGGATGAACTCGGTATTTTGGTGCGAGGGGTAAACCATATGGCCGATGAATTGGAGCGTCGCTGTGCGGAACAAGAACAACTGGATGACGAATTAAAAGCGGCCAAGGATGCGGCAGAAAAGGCGAGCCTTAGTAAGAGCGAATTCCTGGCGAATATGAGTCATGAAATCCGCACCCCCATGAATGGTGTGCTGGGGATGACGCAATTAATAAAAGATACGGAGCTTTCCCCCGAGCAGGCAGAATATATTGAAACCATTTCTACTTCTGCCGACAACCTTCTTAAAATTATTAATAATATTCTCGATCTCTCACGGGTCGAAAGGGGGAAGTTTGATCTAAATATGGATGCGGTTGATGTGCTAGCGGTATTGAATGGGCTCTGTTCCTTCTTTTCTCCCTCTATTCTTGAAAAAGGATTAGATCTAAAAATGGAGTGTTCTCCCGATCTCCCGCGGATCCGTACGGATGAAGGAACTCTTCGGCAAATTTTAATTAATTTGATCGCAAACGCTATAAAGTTTACACAAAAAGGGCAGGTGGTAGTGGCGGTCGAGTGCCTTGAAATAGCGGGCAATGAGTGCACGATTGGCTTCCGCGTTAGCGATACCGGTATTGGAATCTCAAAGGATGCTCAGGAACTCATTTTTCAGGAATTTAAGCAGGTGGATGGTTCTCATACGCGTGAATATGGAGGGACTGGACTCGGGCTTGCTATATCTAAAAAAATGGCAGAGCAACTTGGGGGTCGTCTTGCTGTCTCCAGCGATATAGGGAAGGGATCTGAATTCTTCTTTAATATCACGGTGGATATGGAAGAGGGAAGGCGTACGCACGATAACACCACGTCTTTAAAACGCGCGCAAGATGAGTTTGATATCAAGGTTTTATTAGTCGAAGACAACAAGCTCAATCAGCTTGTTATTTCCAAGTTACTTCAAAAAATGGGCTGCCATGTTGATATGGCTGAAAATGGTTTAGAGGCGATCAATCGACTCAAACTCTCTGCTCCAGAGGACGAACGCCCGCGCTATGCAATCATCTTCATGGATATTCAAATGCCCGTACTCGATGGATTAAAGGCCACGGCCATGATCCGCGCACAAGAGCAAGAATCCCAGCGCACGCCCATCATTGCCATAACCGCTCATGCCATGAAGGGTGACCGCGAAAAGTTTCTTGATGAGGGAATGGATGGTTATCTTTCTAAGCCCATCCGCCGCGAAGATCTATGCGCCACGCTCAAGAAATATAGCTAGCGTAGTGGTTTCCTTGCATAATAATTACATTCCCAGTATAAAACCCGCTGTTTTCCCACCGACAAGAAGTTGGTGAGATTTGTTTTATATAAAGTAGGCTATAACCATGACTTCAAAAGAAATCCGCCAATCATTCCTCCAGTTTTTTGAATCGAAGCAACACACCCTCGTAAAATCTGGAAGCCTACTCCCCGATGCACCAAACCTCCTGTTCACCAATGCGGGAATGAATCAGTTTGTGCCCATCTTTCTCAGCCAAGCCAATTGCCCATATACCCCAGGTCGCGCCGCCGACACCCAAAAGTGTATCCGCGCCGGAGGAAAGCATAACGACCTCGACGACGTGGGCATCGACACCTACCACCACACCTTTTTCGAGATGCTCGGAAACTGGTCCTTCGGCGATTACTTTAAACAAGAAGCCATTGACTGGGCCTGGGAATTAATCACTCAAGTATGGGGGCTCCCCGAAAACCGCATCTATGCCACCTACTTCGGCGGTGACGAAAAATCAGAAGCCGATCTTGAAGCGAAAGAAATGTGGTTGAAATATCTCCCCGCCGCGCAAGTTGTTCCGGGGAGCCGCAAAGATAACTTTTGGATGATGGGCGATACCGGCCCCTGCGGCCCCTGTTCCGAGCTGCACATCGACCTCACTCCCGAAGGCAACTGCGGCTCCGAAAAGGTGAATGCCGACAGCGCCGACTGCATCGAAATCTGGAATCTGGTCTTTATCCAATTCAATGCCAATCAAGACGGCACCTTCTCTCCACTTCCCGCTCGGCACGTCGACACCGGCATGGGGTTCGAGCGCATCTGCTCCATCATCCAATGCACCGACGGGTTTAAGGATTTTTCCGGGGTCATCTCCAACTACGAGACCGACGTCTTTTCCCCCATCTTCAAAACCCTAGAAACTATGAGCGGAAAAACCTACGGCAGCTCCATGACCGATCCCTGCGATATTGCCTTCCGCGTGATCGCCGACCACATCCGCTGCCTCAGCTTCTCCATCGCCGACGGTATTCTGCCCTCCAACGAAGGCCGAGGTTATGTCTTGCGCCGCATCCTCCGCCGCGCCGTCCGCTATGGCCGCGCCCTCGGCTTCCAGGA
>JAOZSZ010000261.1 GCA_029939385.1 Pontiella sp.
GTTCGTTTTCAATTTTTATAACAGCTACCGTGTTTGAACAGAATTTGGGAGAGGAGGGCGTAATGGATCAGTGGCTGAAGTTGCAAAATGGAAGTGATGTGCGGGGGGTTGCTCTCGATGGCGTGGTGGGCGAGCCGATTACGCTGACGGAGGGGATTTCTCGAACGATTGGCTGTGCCTTTGCTCAATGGCTGAAAGGCCGGTCGGGGCGCTCTTCGCTAAGGGTGGCGGTGGGGCATGATTCGCGGCTTTCTTCGGACTCGATTAAGCACGCGGTGTTTCAGGGTTTGGAAAAAGCGGGCTGTGCGGTTTTCGATTGTGGACTGGCTTCGACTCCGGCCATGTTTATGTCGACGATTTTTGAAAATCATGGCTATGACGGGGCGATCATGCTGACGGCGAGTCACCTTCCTTTTAACCGCAATGGAATGAAGTTTTTTCTACGTGAGGGCGGGCTGGAGCGGGGCGAGATTACAGAAATTTTAACGTTGGCGGCGGAGATCGGCGAGTTTGATGGCGCTGAGCTTTTGAATACTAAAAAAGTTTCGCTGATGGATGATTATGCCCGTCATTTGGTGCAGATTATCCGCGCGGGCGCGGGCGCTGAGCGGCCACTGGATGGATTGAAGATTGTGGTCGATGCCGGAAATGGCGCGGGTGGGTTTTTTGTGGATCAGGTGTTGATCCCGCTTGGGGCAGACACGACGGGGAGTCAGTTTCTTGATCCGGATGGATCTTTTCCAAACCATATTCCGAATCCAGAAAACAAAGAGGCGATGGCGTCGATTGTTGCGGCCGTCAAAAACCAGGCCGCCGATTTTGGAATTATTTTTGATACGGATGTGGATCGTGCGGGGGCGGTAGATAAGAAGGGCCGACCGATTAATCGTAATCGGTTTATTGCGTTGATGGCGACGATTGTGCTCGAAGAGCATCCCGGCAGCACTCTCGTGACGGATTCAGTGACTTCGACGGGGCTGAAATGGTGGATTGAAGAAAAGCTTGGCGGGATCCATCATCGTTATCAGCGTGGCTATCGGAATGTTATTAATGAAGCGGTCCGATTGAATGCGGCGGGCGCGGAGTCGTGGCTGGCCCTCGAAACCTCGGGCCATGGTGCTTGGAAGGAAAACTATTTCTTGGATGATGGGGCGTATCAAATTGCAAAAATCCTAATCAAAATCGCCCAGCTGAAGGCGGCGGGGCAGGGGACGATCGATGAGTTAATTGCGGAGCTTCCTGAGCCGGTCGAGGCGCTGGAGCTACGGCCTCTTATTTTGGAAGTGGATTTCTCGGCCTATGCCGACCGTGTCCTCAAGGAGTTTTCCGCTTTTGTTGAGCAGACGGAGGGGTGGTCGCTCACGCCAAAGAATCATGAGGGCGTGCACGTGACGTGTGCCCCGGGATTTGGGACGGGCTGGGCCTTGCTCCGAAAATCGTTACACGATCCGCAGATGCCTCTTAATGTGGAGAGTGATGAGGCGGGAGGGGCCGAGATTATTTCTAAAAAGATAGTGGAATTTCTATCTACTTTCGAAGGACTAAAACTTCCCTCTTCGGCGTAAGCCGATGTGTTCTAAAGAAGAATCTTCAAAAGTCTATTGTAGAATTCACTTTGCAACATGTTTTGGATCAATTTAACTGTTTGCTTATGAAATCCAAACCACAACTAAAGATTGGCTTGCTGAACGATCTCCATTACGACGGGGGAGTTGATGCACTCAATCGGTTATATGAATCAGTAACGGCGCTTAATCGCGGCGGGGCTGAGGTGTTGCTGGTTTTGGGCGATCTCGTTGATGCAACGAGCGAAACAAATGCCATGCGGTTGTTGCGCGAAGTTTCGGCGTTGTGCGATTTGTTTCATAGCTCGGTGTACTACATGCCCGGGAACCACGACCTTGACCATCTTTCTAAAGAGCAGTTTTATGGTGCACTCGGTCGGCCGGACGATTCCTCTCGTTTTCATTTTGAGCAGGGGGGCTATGAATTCATGGGGATTGACGGCAATTTTTCGCCCAACGGGACGGAATACGATCACGGAAATTTTAAGTGGCAAGAAGCTTTTATTCCTTCAGAGCAGCTGGATGAGTTACGCGGCCGCCTTGCGGAAGCATCGCTTCCCATCCTTATTTTTACTCACCAGCGGCTGGATCAATCTTGCATACATGCCGTTAAGAACGATGTCGATGTGCGCGAAATGATTCACCTTTCCGGAAAAGTGGCGGCGGTGTTCCAAGGGCATCAGCACGCCGATGACTTTAAGCAGATTGATGAGACG
>JAOZSZ010000262.1 GCA_029939385.1 Pontiella sp.
CCCAGTTGCCCGAATCCTTAATGTTAATACCGTTTACACCCGTCCAGGTCGTATCAGCGAACGCCATGGGAACGGCCACCATGGCCAGTGCGACCATCATATATGTTGTTGTTTTTATTTTATTTTTCATAACTGCACCCATTTTTTTATTTTAATTAAAATAATTACTATGAACAAAAATTTAATTTCAACGCACAATAAAGGCTTAAAAAAAAACACCCTCTCGATCGTTTGCGACCTAGCTTAATGAGATCTAGTCCTATTAATACCATTCACAAAGTAGCATGCAAAGCCACCGTCTACAATTGAAATATAAATGATTATTTAATTAGATTGTTTCAAATGAGTTAAATATTATGACCCCATGAAAATCCAAATTTTACGCCTATTTCTCACTTTTATTGCGACTATGCTTTGGGGCTCGGCCGATGCAACGCCGCGAGATCGATTACACGTTGTTTATGTAACGAATCAGGATCGCCCGCCCCTACCTGAATATAAAGACCGAATCCACCGGATCGTGCTAGATCTCCAAGACTTTTACCGCACCGAGATGACGCGCAATGGCTATGGATCAAAAACCTTCAAACTAGATCCGGATGAAAACCGAAAGGTTATTATTCATTTGGTTACACTCGACTGGGACTTTGATTCGACACAAAAATTCTCTCCGAAAGAGATCAGTCCCATAATTGCGAAACACCTTTTGGAAAAAGGGATCGATATAGAACAGGAATATATTTTTGTATTTGCCAATGCCTACTGGAAAAATGATGGCGTCTGGAAATTTGATGCTGCCTATACCGGCACAGGAAATCCAGTCCGAGGAATCACTTGGGTCGTGGATCATGAGCTGCTGGATCCGAAAAACATAGTCCCCAATCAAACCACTCATATCAACGATCGAGGACATCCCGCGACTCCGGGACAGTTTAATGTAAAAATGCTGGGCGGCACCGCTCATGAGCTCGGCCATTCGCTAGGGCTTCCACACAATAAGGAATCAAAGGAGGAATCTAAGACGCGCGGAACGGCTCTCATGGGTACAGGAAACTACACCTATCGACGGGAACGGCTCGGCAAAAAGAAACACGGCACATTCCTGACTCCAGCACATACGTTTATCCTCTCCCTGCATCCCCTTTTTACAGACCGAGTCCCGACCGACTTCGATGTGCCGAATGTATTCATTAATGATTTAAAATTCAAAAAAACCGCAACTGAACTGCTGGTGTCCGGCACGGCCGTTCCGTCCTCAAAAGTGGCGGGTGTTATATTTTACCATGACCCAATGCCTACCGGCGCTAATAAGGATTATGACGCCTTTTCCTATCTGGCAAAAATGAATAACTATGGAAAATTTACGTGTAGCACGCCGCTATCAAATAGTGATAAATGTGCTCTTCATCTGAAAGTCTACTTTAAAAATGGAATGCACACTACCTTTAGCCTTACTCAAGAAAAGGGCAATGAAGTTGCATCGCTACAAAAAAGTTACCAATGGGAAAAAGTGAAATATGCCTTCAAAAAAAGAGACGCTCTTACCCTTAAAAAACTGATTAAGTCTCTTGAAAAAACAGATCCGAAGGCGGTAAAGCCTGCTCAACTATTTCTCGCCAACGCCGAGCGATGGAAGGACTTTAAAACGCCCGCAAAACTTTCCTCGAATAAAAAAAGGGTGGCCCTTTCCTCCTCTCGCTGGGATAGCGTATCCTTTGGATCCATCATATGGGAAAATGGTAAACAAATTCCAAGCTATAACGGCATTATGGATTTTGAAGGCCGATCTTTCCGGCCGTTAAAATCATTAAATGGCCCCTGCCCTGATGGGATTTTTGCACACGCACCTTCAACATATACCTATAATCTAGGTGGACGATGGAAGGTCTTTAAAAGCCAGTTTGGGATACAAAGAGGGCAGTATGCTGGTTCGGTAGTCTTTATTGTTAAAGGCGATGGAAAAGAGTTATTCCGCTCCTCAATCACGAAACTCGCTGATGGAGAAGTTCCGCTTCAAATTAATGTTTCCCGCGTAAAGAAACTCGACCTTATTACGGCTCCTGGCCCAGATGGAAGAGGAAATGATTGGAGCATATGGATTGCTCCAACTCTTCTACGCTAAAAACAAGAGAAGACTTGGAGGGGTTATCCCGCCAAGCCTTAATCTTTTACTTTTTCAAAAAACTATCCCCCGCGAAGTGATCCACTATAACGGGAATATAAATTATTATTTAATTAGATTGTTTCAAATGAGTTAAATATTATGACCCCATGAAAATCC
>JAOZSZ010000263.1:0-944 GCA_029939385.1 Pontiella sp.
AAGAAGAGTGTGCGACCTTTCCCGACTGGGGGGAAGGACCAGAGGAATCGATCAATCGTTTGGAAGAACAAATGTGGAAAGATTCGGCCGACTTATCCGATCTGTTGATCTGTCCGTCCGAATGGGTCGCGGAAGGCATTCGTACACTCTTTCCCGAGAATTCTAAAAAGATTCAGATCGTTCCTTATGGGTGTTCGATTGATTATGGAGGGCGGGTGAACCAGCCCATTTCTGGCCGAGTTTTATTTGCTGGCGGTTATGCTCTTCGCAAAGGATTGCGTTATCTTGCGGAAGCAGCAACTCAGCTTAAAACAGATCTCCCCGAGGTTGATATCCGTATTGCGGGAATGCTTCCTCCCGAAGTGGTGAACCATCCGCTCTGTAAAGATCTCAACTTTCTAGGGAAACTGAGTTCTGATCAAATGAAGAAGGAATTCCTCTCGGCAGAATGTTTTGCCTTGCCATCCCTTTCCGAAGGGTTTGCCGGGGTGGTTGCGGAATCGATTGGGGCGGGATGTCCCGTGATTGTAACTCCAGAAGCCGGTGCTCCAATTTTGGATGGACGGGAGGGTCTTCTTATTCCTTCACGAAGCTCGAAGGCATTGGTTAGTGCCATTCAGCGAATGGTTACTGATCATGAATTTCGGCAACACTGTGCAACAGAATGTCTTAAGCAGGCATCAATGTATTCAGAAAAGGAGTGGGGAAAACGATTAACCGAAGCCATTGTCTCGGGTCTTCCCTCGCAAAAACTATGAGAATTTTAAATATCATCCAATGTTCTAATTTAGGTGGCATGGAGCAATCCACGCTGGAGTCGATGGTTGTGCTTCAGGCCGCAGGACACGAGGTGCGCATGCTTTCCCTTCATCCCGCCGGAGCCTTGCAAGCGTTGGCTGCTGAAAAGGGAATTTCTTTAGTGGGCGTCAAAAAATATACAGGCG
>JAOZSZ010000263.1:954-2276 GCA_029939385.1 Pontiella sp.
AAGGGGGTGGGCTTGGAAACATCGGCTGGTTGTTGCGAGAGATTAAGCAGTATAGGCCCGATCGAATTTGGTTAACGGGGCATAATTTTGGCAGCTTGTTTGCCGCCAAGCTTTCAGGTGTTTCCACCTTTCTAAGCATTCATTTCCATCATAGTGAGCGCCCCATGTGGTTTTGGAAAATCTTTTATACTTTCGCAAAAAAAAGCTGTTCTGGAATTCGGTTTATCAGTCGGTATATTTTTGAAGAAGTGGCTTTGCTCTTTAAATGCGATGAAGGGGTTGTCTGTTTTCCCAATATATTTCGGGCGCCACCGGAACGTATCGACTCCACTCTTGCCCGCCGCGAACTGGGAATACCCAAAGAAGCCTTTGTGATAGGGAATGCGGGTTGGCTGATTCCTCGGAAGGCCTTTGATATTTTTTTACAAACGGCAGCGCGGGTAAAGAATCAAATTCCGGAAGCGATTTTTGTGATTGCGGGGGACGGCCCAGAGCGGGGTTATTTAGAAAAACTAGCCGAAGAATTAGAGCTTACCAGCCAGGTATTATTTATCGGTTGGCAAAAGGATTTAGCTCCATTCTACAGTGCCTTAGATCTTCTTCTCTTTAATACAAATTTTGATGCCTTAGGCCGCACTCCCGTAGAAGCATTATGCTATGGCATTCCGGTGGTAGCGTCAGTGACCCACGGGGGTTTGAGCGAATTTATTCGGCATGGGCAGGATGGGTTTTTGTTGGATCACCACGATCCGCGGGCTTTAGCAGATGAAATAATTAAGCTATATAGCAATCCAACCTATCGGAACTCCATGGCAAAAAGTGGACAGGATCGGGTGCTGGCGCTCGGCTCGCCCGAACAACACCTTCAACATTTAAATCAGTGTATGAATTTATCATGAATGTAGCCGCTTTATCTGGAATATCCCGAAGCGCAGGTGGACTTTTTTATGCGGTTAGTTCGCTCAGTAAAAAGCTCGCCGACCAAGGAGTTAATCTTTCAGTCTATGGGCGCAACAATGTCTTTGTCGCAGAAGACATCAGTACCTGGGCGCCTCTTTCCGTTATTCCGTACGATGCGATTGGCCCTCTTGGATCATCGCTAAAGCTTCGCTCGATGCTGGCGAATAGCAACTCTGACTTGCTTCATCTGCATGGACTATGGATGGATGACCAGTGGGCGGTGCTTCAGTGGCAAAAGAAAAATAGAGCGCCCGTAGTCATTTCTCCGCACGGTATGCTCGATCCGTGGGCCGTGCGCAACGCCGCTTGGAAAAAGAAACTCGTCGGTGCCCTGTTTGCTAACGAGTCATTACGACGAGCCA